>CANQWU010000011.1 GCA_947627605.1 uncultured Clostridia bacterium | reverse complement strand
CCACAAGCTTTAGGATAAATAACTTCCATGATAAAAACTCCTTTATATAATAAATTTTCAAGGAATATAGGGACTGTGCAATTAACACTATAACAAACTTATCAGTCAATGATTAGTTTACAGCCTCAAAGGACTACTTATGTGTGCTTGAAACAACTGCACTTGCACTGTTTAATATACTGATTTAATCTGAAAGTTGCAGAAGTCTGCAACTTCTCCTACCGTACTTTGTAGTATATATTCCTTAGAGGTATTATATAATAAAAATGCTTCAGTCTCAAGGCTTTCATGCCTATGTGTGCCTTTGAGCGAAGCGAGAAAGGAATGGAATTTAATATGAACGATACCATAATTTATTTAATTAGGCATGCTGAAACTATCAATGAAGACGGTATTAGAAATACAAATGAAGATACTCAAATGATTAACGAAAAAGAAATCTTATCAGTAGAAGGAGAAGAGCAAGCAAAGAAAATAAGTGAAAATAATGAATTGAAAAATTTAGCTATTATATGGTCAAGTAGTTATGCTAGAGCTAAAGCTACAGCAAAATATATTGCTTATTCAAATAATTTAAATTTTAATTTAGACAATAACTTAAATGAAAGAAAATTAGGGAATTTAACAGAGTTAGGAGAGTTTATGAAGGACAAAAAAACAAGAGACCCTTCACAAGAACAACTGATAGATAGAACTTTTAGAACATCTGATGGAGAAAGTGCAGAGCAAACTAGAGAAAGAATGAATAAATTTTTTAAAAAAATACTTAAAGTTTATGAAGGAAAAAGAATTGCAGTAATTAGTCATGGAGGTTCAATAAAGTTTTTTTTATTAAATTGGTGTACGGTAAATGAAAATGTACAACTTGTTTATAAAGAAGATACAGTATTAAATATAAAATCCCCATGTTTATTAAAATTAACTTTTAGGAAAAATGAATTGATTAATTTGGAACAAATAGATTAATTGAAAGCCATAAAATGTATTTTAGTATAAGTTCATTTTATGGCTTTTACTCAAAATTAATGTAATTATATTTATTCGAGTTAATCATAAGATTTCATTTAATATAATTTACATAAAATGATATGATCTTATTGAAAATAGAGGTGTTTTTATATGATAAAAAATATAGAGTAGACATTAAGAAATCACTGTCATTGTAAATGTAAACACTGCTATTCTTTTTCAGTCAGACAAAAAGGGCAAAACTTAACAAAAGAAATAGTTGATAAGGTTATAGAACAGATTGAAAAATTAAATGTCGAAACAATTAATTTAGGTGATAATGAACCAATTTTTACTAATGGTTTAGATGTTAAAAAAGTATGTTACCATATATATTAAAAGAACTAAATAAAAGAAATACAAAAACTGCTGTGGTAAAAATCAGTAATATCAACACTTTTATCGATTGCACAAAAACAAAAAATCACTAAAAATATAGCAAAACGTTCGCATAAATCCAAAAAACTTTTATATCAGTAGGAAGTTCTTTGCGAACAAAGTATGAATATTATATAAAATGTCAGTATTTCGATCAGTACTGGCATTTTTTTGAAATAGAAGACAAAAAATAATATATATGATAAAATATATGTGAAAGACTCAAAGTGAAGATATAACAGAAAATTTTGTAATTAATTATATAAACTTCAAGACTATAAAATAATTATAGTAATATTTTAAATAAGTCATTAAAATAGAACATTTTATGACCAAATTTATTGAAAAAAATAAAAAAATAGTATATTATTATAAAAAAATATTAGAAAAAAGGAGGTGTATTTATTGCAAATAAAAATTAATAGAGGAACTAACCAAATAGGAGGTTGTATTACTGAAATTGAATCAAGTAAAGGTACTAAAATAATTATAGATATTGGTACAAATTTACCAGATTCAGAAGGTAGAAAAAAACCAGAAATTGAATTGGAAGGATTGACAAAAGGTTCTCCTAATTATAAAGCAGTATTTATTACCCATTATCACGGAGATCATATAGGGTTATATAATAAAGTATTACCTGATATACCAATTTATATTGGAGAGGTCTCAAAAGAAATTTATAATATAGTTCAAACTAGACTTAGTAAAGCGAATCTTGTAGGAAAAGAAGATTTAGAGAGAATATCAAAATTTAAAACTTTTAACATTAAAGACAAAATAATAATAGATGATATAAAAATTACTCCTATTGCTGTTGATCATTCAGCCTTTGATAGCTATATGTTTTTAATTGAAACAGATAGAAAAAAGGTCTTACATACAGGAGATTTTAGAACACATGGACAAAGAGGTAAAGCAGTTTTAGAAGCAATTAAAAAATATGTTGGAAAAGTGGATTGTTTAATTTGTGAAGGAACAACATTAACAAGAGATAATAGTAAAATATTAACAGAATTTGAGTTGCAAAAAAAGGCAGAGAAAATTTTTTATGAAAACAAATATAATTTTGTATTATGTAGTAGTACAAATATTGATAGAATAGCAGCTATCCATAAAGCAACATTAAAAAGTCACAAAATGTTTATTTGTGATGATTATCAATGCGAACTATTAGAATATATTAATACAATTTCAAGAAGTAACTTATATAAATTTAATGATTCTACTAATATTAAAGGTACCAAAGTTTATCGCTACGCACCAAATATGTTAGAAAAAATGGAAAAATATGGATTTGTAATGTTAGTTAGAGCAAATGAAAAATTTGAAAAATTCTTAAAATTATTTGAAAATAATGCTTTTATATATTCGGAGTGGAATGGATATTTAGAAGGAACAAATGAAGATTATAAAAGAATCCAAGATTTTGTTCCAAAAGATTATATATATTTACATACTAGTGGTCATGCAACTCCAGAAGAAATTAAAGAAGTTATTGATATTACTAATCCAAAATATGTAATACCTATACATACAGAAAATAAAGAAAAAATTAAAGAATTAACTGATAAAGCTGTTATATTAGAAGATGGAGAAGAATTTATTTTAAAATAAGGAGGAATTTAAAATGGCAAAAAATGATGTAATTGAAAATGCCAAAATAGCAAAAGAAATATGGGATGAACTAAATGATGAAGAATTAAAAAAATCTTTTAAGAGAAATTTTCATGTTAGACCAAAAACTTCTGGAGTTACTCTTGTGTCAACACATCCAAGTAAGCCAATGAATGGAAATGAAAATGTGAGAATAAAGACTAAAAGATCAACAGGAAAGGCAAAATATTTTGATGAAAATCTTATAAGAAAATGTGCTAATTTAAATTTGAGCAAAGAAAACTTTGAAGAATTAGGAATAACAAAGGGAGATAAAGGTTTTGAGGCTCATTTACAAGCTTGGTTAATAAATGTGATTAATGATTGTGAAAATCAGTATCATAAAGAATTAAAAGAAGCTTTAAAATTAAATGAAATTTTTTTCATAGGATCAGAATTGATTTTTCAAGAGGATGTTGTAAAGAAAGGACAAAGACCTGATATAGTTATACATGATGGTAAGGGAATAGTTTATATTTTAGAATTAAAAACAAGTAAAGGATATCCTCGAAAAGATGGAAAAAATCCTCACGAACAAGTCCAAGAATATATAGAAAAATATAAACTCGATGAACAATATAAAAAGTTATTACTAAATTATCCTATGGTAGAAAAATTGAATGAAATTAAAGAATATAGAGGATTTGTTGTTAAAGGAGATAAAAATACTGAAAAAATATATGTAGATGAAGATGGAATTATAAGAATACCAGAAAAATAAAACTTTTAAATAATAGACAAAATTAATAGAGATATTATAAAGGAGAAAATTATGAAGGATGAAGCAATAACCTATGAACAAATAGAGAAACGATTAAAAAATAAACCAAAAGAACAATGGACAAAAGATGATATATTTGATAGGTATGTTGGGTATGGAAGTCCAGAAGAAATAGAAAATTCAGAAGTGCAAAAACTTTTTATAAAGTATGGATTATATGAAGAACTAATTAATTTAGTAGATAATGTTATTACAGATAAAGAAGTTGTAGAAAAGATACTTAATAGCAACATATTAAAAAATAAAGAAATTATAAAAATTACAGGAAAAATAAAAGAAATAAAGATTTTTGATATAGAACATGATAATATTGATGAACTAAAAGAAGTATCAATTATATTTGAGGAAGAAGATACTTTAAAACAGATAAAGATAAAAGATTTTGTTTTTACATCTAACACAGAAAACTATTTAAAAGATAGAAAAAAATATAATAACACAAATATAATTGCAATTATTGAAAAAAAAGATGATAATTTGATTTTAAAATGTTTTTGTACGAAAGATAATAGTGAGAATTTATAAATATGGAAATAAGAGATAAAAAAATTAATAAAATACTTGAAAAATCTAAAAAATATCGAGAACAGGTAGCTTCAAATATGAATAGTTTTATAAATACAGGAAAAGAATTTGCCGATTTTGAAAAAGTTTTTAATAAGTATATAAAAAATGTCGATTAAAATGATAAAAATAATTTTTTTAAAATGTAAAATATCTGAACAAGAAGCATTAAATTAATGCACTAAAAAAATTAAATTTATGCAAAGAAGTAATATGATTATAGAAATACAAATTAAATAAAAGATAACAAGGAGAAAAAGATGAATTACATAAATTTATCTAAATCAAAATATTGTAAAGCAAGACAATGTAATAAAATTTTGTGGCTAGACAAAAACAAACCAGAAGAAATGACAGATATAGGCAATGAATCAGTTTTAGAAAATGGAACAAAGGTAGGAGAGTTAGCCAGAAGCTATTTTGGAAAATACACAAATATAGAATTTAATAAAGATTTATCTAAGATGATTTCTGACACAGAAAAAGAACTAAAAAATGTTCCTAATATAATAACAGAAGCATCATTCAATTTCGATAATAATTTCTGTAGTATTGACATATTAAAAAACGACATTGATGGAATAGAAATATATGAAGTAAAAAGTTCTACAAGTATTCATGATATATATTTAGATGATGTTTCATATCAATATTATGTGTTAAATAATTTAGGTTTTAATATAAAAAGAGCATGTATAATGTATATCAATAGTGAGTATGTAAGAAACGGAGAATTAGAGATAGATAAACTTTTTAATATTAAAGATGTTACTAAAATAGCTATTTCAAAGCAAAATGAAATACAGAAAAAAATAAAAGAAATAAATGAATATATGCAAAAATATGACAATAAAGAAAATGAGCCAGAAAAAAAGATTAGTATGAATTGTTTTGATCCTTATGAATGCGCTTATTGGAATTATTGTACTAAAGAATTACCTAAAAATAATATTTTTAAAATTAGGTTAATGCATATAGATAAAAAGTTCAAATTATATAATGAAGGTAAAATTAGTTTTGAAGATGTTATATGTGAAGATATTAATGAAAAATATTTAGAGCAAATAGATTTTGAGTTAAATGATAAAGAAACGAAAATAGAAAAAGACAAAATTAGAGATTTTTTAAATACACTTTCATATCCTATATATTTTTTAGATTTTGAAACTTTTCAACAAGCAATTCCTGAATATGACGGTGTAAGTCCATATATGCAAATCCCGTTTCAATATTCACTACATTATATTGAAAAAGAAGGTGGAGAACTAAAGCACTCAGAATTTCTTGCTGAAGCTGGAATAGACCCAAGGCGAAAATTAGCAGAAAAATTAGTCGAACATATTCCTGAAAATGTATGTGTTACTGCATATAATATGGGATTTGAAAAAGATGTAATAAAAAAATTAGCTGCAATTTATCCAGACTTAAGTGAGCATTTATTAAATATAAGAGAAAATATAAAAGACTTAATGATTCCATTTAGAGAAAGATATTACTATTGCAAGGCAATGCAAGGCTCATATTCCATAAAATATGTATTACCAGCATTATTTCCAGATGATCCAGAACTTGATTATCATAATTTGCCAGTAGTACATAATGGTGGTGAAGCAAGTTTTGTTTATAGTGATTTAATAAATCACTCAAAAGAAGAACAAGAAGAAATAAGAAATGGATTATTAGTTTATTGTGGATTAGATACTTTAGCTATGGTTAAAGTATGGGAAAAATTAAAAGAAGTAGAGGGAAAAAATTTATGAATTATTTAGAAGATAAAAAGACAAAATTAGTTTCAATAAAGGAGTTATTATCAAAGACTAAATTTGGTCAAAATTGCTATAGAATTCCCGATTATCAAAGAGGATATGCATGGAGCTTACAATTAGAAGATTTATGGAAAGATATCATAAGAATATTAGAAAATGGAGGAAAAAGTAAACATTATACAGGTATGTTATCTCTAGAAAAATTAAAAGATGATGATAAAGAAAGAGAAAAACTGGTTAATACAAATGCATTTTATGTTGTTGATGGACAACAAAGATTAACATCTTTAATAATTATTATTAAAAGTTTGACTGAATACATTAAAGAAGAAACCAACGAGGATTTAGAGGAAGAATTATTAGCCTTTGATAATGGAAATACATATCGATTTGATTATTCTACTGATAGAAAAGATGATTCCAAGAAATACTTTGAAAATAGAATTTATAATGGAGAAGAAAAAGAAATTTGTTCTGATATGTATCTAAAAAATATTGATGATGCAAAAAAATATATAGATAAAAAGTTATTACGTTATGATGCTGAAGAAGCCAAAGAAATATTAGAAATAGTTTTAAATCAAATAGTTTTTAATATCTATTTTATTGATGAAGAATTTGATGTAAGAGTAACTTTTGAAACGATGAATACTCGTGGAAAGAAATTATCAAACTTGGAACTTTTGAAAAATAGATTAATGTATTTGACGACATTATTTAATAAAAAAAATATACCTAATACTAACCAAAAAAATTTTTCAGTAAATCCTAATTACGAGGGACAACTAAAAGAACAAATAAATGATGCTTGGAAAGAAATATATGAAAATATTTACTATAAACAAAATCAACTTTACAATGAAGTAGAAGATGATATATATTTACAAGCACATTGGATTGTATATAGTTCACTTGATAAGAGTAAAGGAAATACATATATTAAAGATATACTTGAAAGAAAATTTTCAATAGACGGGGGAGACTTCTACTACCTTATAAGAGAAAATAACTATGATGGAGCTTTTAATTTTATTTCAAAATATATAAAGAGTTTAAAAAAGTATAGTAAATATTGGAAATTTATAAATAATCCTATTGAAAATAGTGCTTTTTTAGATAGAAAAGAAGTAGAATGGTTGGACAGATTAAATAGAATTACAACAATGAAATATATAAAACCTGTAATTGTGGTTATCGCTGGTGAAAGATCTTTGAAATCTAGTCAAAAAATAAGATTTTATAAGACATTAGAAAGAAATCTATTTATAAATAAATTATTATATCATAGTAAAAATGACTATAGTTCATTAATAACAGGAGCAAAGGAGTTACTGCATGCTCCAGAAGAAGAAAAAATAGAAAAATTTAACAGCTTGATAGATTTGTTAGAAAATAAAAGCAGTGAATTACATTGTCATGATATAAAAGAAACGATTGAAAAGTTCTCAGAATATATAAATGATAAAAGGGATTCTTATTATGGATGGGATGGAGTAAATTATTTCTTATATGAATATAATGAAAGTCTATCTTACAATAACAATACAAAGGAAATTGACTGGAAAGAAAGCTCAATTGAACATATTTTACCGCAAACACCAACAAGAGAGTATTGGAAAATTATTTTAACTAATATAGAAGAAGATAACGAAAAAAATACAATTACTAATGCATTAGGTAATTTGTTACTTTTATCTAAAGGTGAAAATAGTGAATTACAAAATTTTAGTTTTCCAACCAAAAAAAATAAAAGTGTAGCTTCTAAAAAATTTGCTTATAAATTTGGATCTCGTTCTGCACAAGAAGTAGCTGAAAATGATTATTGGTCGTTAAATGATATATATAAAAGACAACTAAAACTTTTTGAATTTATGTTTGAAAGATGGATTAAAGAAAAAGATGATAATAATATAGATAACTTTAAAAATACAAAAATAGATGAGAAAATATTTATAAGTTTGATAAAAGAACATAAATTAATGTTAAAGGAATATAAAGAATTAACAATTGAAGAAAAAGAAAAACTTAATAAATTAGATTTATCTGATGAAGAAAAATTCCTTGAAAGGAGTAAAGTTGAAAAAGAAGAAGACTGGTATGAAAAAATACAAGATGTATTTTGTAGGGATATTTGTGATATTAGAAAAAATTCAAAATACATAAAACATATAGAAAATAGATTTACTTTTACAAAAAAGAAAGAGCTTTTGAAGTGTGGAATAAAAATTGATGGTAAAAATTATTCTTTTGAATATAACTACAATAATGGATTTGTTAAAATTTTTATAGACGGACATATCGAAACAAATGAAGAAAAGCTTCCAGATAAAGCAAGATATTTTTTAAGAACTTTTAATAGATTCTTAAGAAAGCAAGAAAATAGAGATAATGCAAAAATTTATAATAATAGTATTGAAGTTTAATTATAATAATCGAAAGAAGGCTAATAATTATGGAGTTATACGAAAAAAATGGAAATATATTATATATATTAAATGTATTAAAAAAATATAGTGATGAAGAACATAAATTATCTATATCAGAACTAAAAGAAAAAGTAAATGAAATATATGGTGAAGATATAGACCCAAGAACTATAAGAAGAAATATCAATTTACTTAAGGAAAAATTTGGTTATGATATAAGTACATATAATGACAATAAAATTGGATATTATATAAGCAATGATCCAGAAACAGATTTTGAACCTGGTGAAATCAGAGCTATTATAGATACTTTTAGCTATTCAGCATTTATAGAAGATAGAATTGCCAAAGGTATAATAAAAAAGTGTAAAAATCTTCAAAATATATATGAAAATGAAAAAGTAAAAAATTATAAAGTATATTCTCCTAAAGGTAAGACAAGCAATATAGAAGTAATAAAAAATATTGAAGATATTTCAAATAGCATTATGAATAAAAATAAGATAAAATTTGAATATTGGAAATATTATATAAAAGGCGATAAAATAGAAAAGAAAATAGTAAGTGAGCCTATTGTTTCTCCTTATGCTATTTTATATGATAATCAGCAATTTTATATGATAGGAATAAAAAATGGAAATGATGAATTCTTTCATTATAGATTAGATAGAATAAAAAATTTGATTGAAACAAATGAAAAAGTAACTATAAAGAAAACTGAAAAAGAAATAGAAGAATATACAGATACAACAGTTGAAATTTTTAGTGGAAAGAAAATTGAAATTGAGGCTAAATGTAACGAGGTATTACTAGGTGAAGTTATAGAAAAGTTTGGAAAAAATGTAAAGATAAGTCCAATAAATGATAAAGAATTTAAAATGACTTTATATGCAAATCCACAAGGATTTAAACTATGGGCTATGAGAAATTTAGATGTAGTAACAGTAACAAAACCAAAAGAGTTTATAGAAGAAATACAAACTTTGTTAGAAGATGCAGTAAAAAGATATAAAAAGCAGTAAAGTTATATACTATATGCAATACTGTTATTGTGCTTTCAATAGTCTATTATTGTAAAAAATATACTTTAAAAAATTTAAAAGAAATGGGAGAAATAATTGTGGGAAAATCAAAAAAAGAATATATATTAAAAAGAGATGAACGTAACTATAACTTAGTTGAATTGACACAAGACAATGTTGAAAGAGTTGAAGCTATGATAAAGGAAAATTCTTCCTATGCAATGACATTACAAGATGAAAAAGGAATTCCTCCAGAAAGAGAATTTTTAGAATATTTAAAAAAATTTGTAAATTCAGCAGAAAATAATGGTTCAAATGATAAAAAAGATTCAGAAAAATTTTGTGGCTCAACCAAATGGTGGATAGATGAATTAGATGAATGCAAAGATGAAAAATATTTTAAAATTTTAATTGCAGGATTAATTCACAATATAGATAGAACTAATTCTACACATTTAAATGCTAGAACTAAAAAAGAAGATGAACCTCAAGGAAGAAAGAATATCTATAAGAAAATAATTAGAAAGCTAAAAAGTAAAAATATTGAAAGCCTAAAATCTGAATTAAGAGATATTGAAAATATAAAAAATAAATCAAAAGATGAGGAGCTACTAATAGGAACAATTGCAAAAAAAGATGATAGTTATGAAAACGACAAGTTTAATCTTTCATTTGCAACAAAATTTTGTCACTATTTATCATATTATCTATTTGATAACAAAGAAGAAAAAAATATGTATGCCATATATGATAGTGTTATTGCTGAAACTTTACCACTATATATAGAAAAGTATGATATAGATATAAAAGAAGATATAGAAAAATTAAAAGAAAAAAGATATCCTAAAAATAAGCAGTCTATTAAGAATTTTTTAAAGAATCCACCTTTTAAAAAGGATACACTTTCAAAAGAGGAGGAAAAATCAATACTCAAGTTTTATAATACATATATTGACATTATAGACACAATTATAAAAAAAGGTTGTAAAGAATCTAAAAAAATAACTAGAAGAGAATTTGATCACTTAGTTTGGTACAGTAACAAAGGAAAAATACCAAAGGAAGATAATAATTTTCAAGAGTATTTAGATAGTTTTATAAAAGATCTAAATAAAAAACAATAACACATTATATGACCAACACAATTGAATATATAAAATATAGCTAATATAATAAAAATATATTAGCTATATTTTTTTGAAAGGAGAGTAAAAACAATGAAAACTTATTTATTAAATGTAAAAACTTACGATTATACTGATGAAACGGAAGATGAATATATAGAAGTTTTTAACAATTTTGAAAGGGCAAAAAATTATGGCTTAGAATTCTTAAATAAAAAACTAGAATTTTATTGCAAATATATAAACAGATCAATAAAACAGGCATTAAAAGAAGAAAAAATTGACTATGATTTTAGAGTAATAGAGGAAGATATAGAATATGCTGAAAAATTTAATCAAAAATTAAATTTTCTCGAAGAAATAGAAGAATTGTTAATATATGAACCTACTCATAAAGAATTTATATTAGATTATATGGGTGAAATTACTAATATTTGTATAAGATATTTGCCTAATCAAAAAGAAACAAGAGACCGAAATTCACTATATTTAAAACCAAATGATTTATTGCCAGATGCAGGAACTAAATTTAAAATAGGCGATTTAGTTAAAATAGTAAAGCCAAATATTAGAACAGATGATATTTCTTATTCATATTATCCAGATTATAGTGATGTTTATGTTGTAAGATTTTTACCAAGAAGAATAGAAGGACAAAAATATTTAAGAAATACTTATGCATTATCTGAAATAAAAAATGATAATTTTTCACCTGGAATTTTTACGTGGGAATTTCATGAGGAGCAAATTGCAGAATATGAAGGAAATGTTAAACAAAATTCACCTATTGATGTTTTGAGAAAAATAATAAAAAAAGAAATAAAAGTAAATAGAGAAACTTGGAATGGGTTAAAGAATGGTACAATTTCTTTAAGAGAACAAGATAAGGATAAAGATAATTATTATAAAAAAGTGTTGAAATTATAAGAAAAAAATATTAGGAGGTAAATTATGAAAACAGGATTTAAAGATTTAGATAGTAATATAAAATTAAATAATGGAGAATTGATTGTAATTGCTTCAAGACCAGCTATGGGAAAAACAACTTTTGCTTTAAATATATTAAGTCATATTGCATTAGAAGAAAAAACAGGGGTTTTATTTTTTAGTTTAGAAGATAGTAAAGAAAATATAACTAAAAGATTAATTATAAGCAACTCTATGGTAGAAAGAGAAAAATTTGATTTGTATAATCAATATAAAAAAGAAAAGATAAAAAAACCGGAACTTTCAGAAGAAGACTGGGACAGAATTGCTTATGGAATAGAACGCTTAAAAGATGCTCCAATATATCTATCATGTGATGCACCATTATCTATAGATGATATATGTAAAAATTCAAAAAAGCTGAAACTAGAAAAAAATATTGAGTTGATTATTATTGATTATATTCAACTTATAAAATTTGATAAGAAAAAGTTATGGAGTAGAGATAACGAAATTACAGAAATTTTAAGACAATTAAAAGTTTTAGCCAAAGAATTAGATATTCCAGTTATAATAACAAGTCAATTATCACGAGCACCAGAAGAAAGAAATAATCCAAGACCTATGATTGCAGATTTTTCAAGTTCAAAATATGGAATTACAATGTATTCTGATAAAATTTTATTTTTATATAGAGATTTGGATTATACAGAAAATAGAAAAAGCAATATTACAGAATTAATTATTGCCAGAAACAATGATGGAAATATTAATACTATAAAATTAGGATGGCTACCAGAATATTGCAAGTTCGGAAATGCTATTGTTTTTTAGGAGGACAAAGATGGAGAATAGAGTTGAATTATGTTGTCATACTAAAATGTCAAAATTGAAAGGAATTAATTTTGCCAAAGAATATATAGAAGAAGCAATAAATCGTGGGTATAAGCAATTAGCTATAACTGATACTGATAGCACCCAAAGTTTTTTTGAAGCTGAGAGTTATTTAAAATCTTTTATAGATGACAAAGATTTTAAAATTATATATGGTTCAGAACTACGTTTTAAAAATTCTAAGGATTCTGAAAAAATATTTACAATATATATTTATGTAAAAAAACAAAAAGGACTAAAAAATTTATATGAATTAATATCAAATGCATATAGAAATGTATCTGATGGAATTCCTATAATATATAAAAAGGATTTAATTAAATATAGAGATGGTTTATTGTATGCTTCAATTGGAAGAAAAAGTGAAGTATATCAAAATATTGATAATGCGGATATAAGTAGTATATTTAACTTTTATGATTTTATTGGTATTGAGCCAAATGAAAGCAATAAGCTTACAAATAAAAAAATAAATGAATTATGTAATAAATTAAATAAAATTATTATAGGAACTTCAGAATGCAACTTTATAAATAAAGAAGACTATGAGTGTAATGAAATATTAAATTTTTATAAAAATTATAATGATATAAAAGTTGGAAATAATAATTATTTTCAAACTACAGATGAGTTAGTTAATAATTTTAATTATATAAAAAATGCTAAAGAAATAGTTATAAATAATCCAAAAAAAATTGCAGATATGATAGATAACATAAAAATAAAAAAAGAAAATAAATTTTATCCTAAAATAGAAAATTCAAAAGAAATTATTAGAGAAAAATGTTATGATAAAGCATATGAGCTATATGGGAAAAGTCTTCCAAAAGCTATAAAAGAAAGATTAGAATTAGAATTAAATTCAATTATAAAAAATAATTATCAAAATATTTATTTAATATCTAGTGAAATAGTTCAAAAATCAAATGAACTAGGATATAAAGTAGGAAATAGAGGAGGAATTGGTAATTCATTTGTTGCTTATCTATTAGGAATTGTACGTTATAATCCAATAGAATACAATCTACCAT
This sequence comes from uncultured Clostridia bacterium, assembly GCA_947627605.1. Classification (GTDB taxonomy): domain Bacteria; phylum Bacillota; class Clostridia; order TANB77; family CAG-508; genus CAG-269. The sequence goes on along the minus strand of CANQWU010000011.1, from coordinate 29,641 downwards.
TTGAAATTTTTGCAGGAAAAAATTATGATAAAGAACCAGATATTGATTTAAATGTTGCAAAAGAAGTTAGAGAAAAAATAATTTCTTATTTACAGAAAAAATATGGAAAAGATAAAATAATTTTAGTGGGAACAATAGGCACACTTATGGATAGAACTGTAGCAGAACTTTATGATAATTATTTAAAAGAAACGGGGGTAAAATTAAATTTAAATAAAAATCAAATAATAAAAAAGCTAACTGAAATAAAGAGAGTTTCCGGTAAACATCCAGGTGGAATATTCGTAATTCCAGAAGATATGGATATTACTGACTTTTGCCCAACAGAATTGGATGATGAAGGCTTTGCCAAAACTCATATAGATTATCACAGACTCGATAATCTATATAAATTTGACATATTAGAACATGATAACCAGGCTATGTTACATGAATTAGAAAAAGAAACAAATACCAAGTCTCCAAATATTGATTTTAAAGATAAAGAAGTTTTAGAAATGTTTTTACATGCAAATGATTCATCATATCCTATTAGTATAAATGGAATACCAGATTTTGAAACTAATTTCGTTAAAAGTGTGATAGAGATTGCAAAACCACAAGATATTAATGATTTGGCTTGTGTTTCAGCAGTTTCTCATGGTTCAGGAACTTGGAATTATAATGCATATGATTTAATTAGTGATGAAGGTAAAAAAGTAGATGAAGTTATTTCAAATAGAGCAGATATCTATAATTATTTATTAAAAAATGGAATTGAAAAAAACAAAGCATTTGATATAACTGAATTTATATGGAAAGGAAAAGCAACAAATGAAAAATATGCTGAACTTATTAACAGATGGGAAGAATATAAAATAATATTAAAAGAACGTAATATTCCAGAATGGTATATACAAGATGCAGAAAAAATAAAATATATATTTCCAAAAGCACATGCAATAGAATATGCTATAAATGCTTTCAAAATTGCTTGGTATAAAGTTTACTATCCCAAAGCATTTTATAAAGTATATTTTAAAGTAAAATCAAACTTAAATGTAAATGATTATTATTGTAAAAGACAAGTTAAAACAAGTTTAAATAGAGAATATGATTTAAAAGAAAGCAATGAAAGTAATAAAGATTTTTATAATGATGATAAAATTAGAGATTTAGAAATAATTTTAGAAATGTTTGAAAGAGGAATATTAAAAGAAAAGAAAGAAATAAAAGATGATTATAATCTTATAAATTCAAGAGCCATAGGAGATTATTGTAGAGAAATAAAATATAAATTTAACACAGAAGAACTAGCTGTTTTAGTTCATAGAAATAATAGAATTAATATAGATGAAAAGATTGCTAAATATCAAGACCTAATTGATAATTACCCAGATATGGAAGTAATTGAAAGAATAAATTGTAAACACTATGATAGTGTTAAAGAATTGATAAAAAAAGAAATAGAAAGAAATAAAAGAACATATGAAGATTTTTTAAGAGAAGACAAAAATGCAGTTTATACTTGGTACGAATATAATACTGGAACTAGAGCAAAGTATACTAATTATGAAATAATTAACAATTTAAAAAATAATTATATAGAAACATATAAATCAATCGAAAAAGACATAAATGAATATAATGAAACTAGTTCTTTTACTATTGTAAAAAAATTTTTTAATAAAAAAGAAAAAATAATTTACGCAAATTATGATGTTATAAATAAAAAACCAAGATTAGTGAAAATATACTACGAAGAAGATGGTTATATAGAAGATACTTTTTTAGATATTGATAATATTTATGTATATATGCCAACACCATTTAAAAAAGGAGATATTTTAATTTCATCAGAACAGGCGTCAATGAAAAATGTTGGAGATGATGGAAATATATTTGTTTTAGAATATATGTCAACTTGGCGAGAAAATATAAAAGAATATTTAGCAAAAGGAAATCATGATTCTTCTGATATGATAGGGTATGGATATTATTTATATGAAGATGAAGCAAAATTTGTTTTAGATGATAAATGGGATTATGATAGTTTTGAATATTACGAAGGAGAGTTAAAAGGCAATAATCGAATTTTAAAAGCTATTAGTAGTTATTTAAAAGGAAAAATTGGAATTGAATTACTTATCCATGCTTATGATTTATTCAAAATAGAAAGTATAAATAAAGCTATGCCAGATTTTTATACAGAAGAAGGATTAAAATTAGCAGGTTTTACTGATATAGATATTCAAAACGAGAAAAATAATTGGAAATAAATATGAAGGAAGATATATAAAAATGCTAGATAATGAAAAAAGAAAATTAGATGACTATGATTTAATAAACTCAAAAGCAATAGGAGAGTATTGTAGAGAAATAGGACATAAATTTAATACTGAAGAACTTGCTGTATTAGTTTATAGAAATAAAAAAATGGATATATTTGAAAAGATTTCTAAATATCAAGATTTGATAGATAATTATCCAGATATGGAAGTAAAAGAAAGAATTAATTGTAGACATTATAATAGTGTAAAAAAATTAATAAAAAATGAAATAATTAGAATTACAAAATTATATAAAGATTTTATTGCTGAAGATAATTGTATATATGATTGGAAAGATTGGAGAAAAGATGGTTATTCTAATTATGAAAGAACTTTTAAAGAAATAGATGACGAAATAAAAGATTTAATAAATGAATACAATGACATTAGTAATTTTAGTATTACAAAAAAGTTTTTTAATGGACCAGAAGTCATTTTTAGATCTAAAGAGAAAAAGATAGTTGCAAATTGTAAAGTAATAAAAAAGATTCCTAAGATTATAGAAATAATGAAAACTGACGAAGATTTACCAGAACTTGAAGGGATATTTGTTAATATTCCAGTTCCTTTTAAGAAAGGTGATATTTTAATAAATAAAATCGATAATGGAGAGATATTTGTATTAGACTATCTAACTATTTGGAATGAAAAAATAAATAATCAAAATTTTATAAGACATTTAGATACAAGTGATATGATGGGAAATGGATATTATTTAATTGATCAAACACCAAAATTTATACGAGAACATCAAATGAACTACGATTCTTTTGAGTTTTACAAAGGAGAATTAAGAGGAACAAATCGAATTTTAAAGTTAATTAGCAGTTTTTTAAAAGGAAAAATAGATAACCTAGAATTATTTATAACAGCTTATGAATCATTTAAACATGATTATGAAAGTCAAATGCCAGACATTTTTATAGATGAATATTTAGAATTAGCTGGATTTAGTGATTGGGAAATTTCAAAAATACATCATGAGCAAGACAAAATATATAATATGCCAGAAGAAAAAAGAATGGATTATATAATAAATAATACAAATGGTTTAAAAGGTATTGAAGAAGAAAATGTAAAACAAATAGAGACTGATTTTGATGATAATGTATTTGTTTTGACATTAGATAATAGACTATATAAAAATGGTAAAATTATAGATGAAAATATAAAAGAGATTCATATGTTTGATGGGTGTCATTTATATAAAGTAACAAATGATAATAAGATCAGACCTATAGATGATGATTTAACTTGGAATGATATTGATACATATTTAAATAACAATGATTGCTCTTATAAAAAGATTTTATTTAGTATAATGAATATTGTTGCTCTAACCAATAATGGAGAGATTAGAGAGATACACCAATATCCAGCATGTATTATTCCAGAAAATTATGTAGGTGTAGAAGATATAAAAATTGAAGAAGTTAATGGTCTAGATATACCATATATTTATAAAAATAATGAATTTAAAAAATTATATGTATAATAAAAAGGAGTATTTATGGAAAAAATTTTTAGTATAAAGGAACTATATTTTATAAAATGTTCAAAAAATGAAATAGAAGAAAAATGTAAGAAAGCCATACAAGAATATGATTTCTCGAATTTTTTTAATGGAGAATATGTTAAAGCATGGATAGAAAAAAATGATATCAATGTACTATATATAGCAAGTCCTAATGTTATTTATTTTCCAAAAGATAGTTCTGATCTTTTTTTAAAACTTAATGCTACAGCTATTTCGTTAAAAAATATAGAAAAATTACAATTTAACAATATTAATACAAGTAAAGTTGTTGATATGAGTTATATGTTTTCAAATTTTGAATTTTTAACAAATTTAGATTTATCTATATTTAATACTAAAAATGTTGTCAACATGAGTAATATGTTTTCCTCATGTTATAGGTTAAAAGAAATTAATTTATCTTCATTTAATACCAAAAATGTAAAAAGTATGAGTGAAATGTTTTTTGAATGTGAAAGTATAGAAAAACTATCTTTAAAAAATTTTGATACTACAAATGTTGAAAATTTTGATTTAACATTTGGATATATGAAAAGTTTAAGAAAATTAGATTTATCTAATTTTAAATTTAATCTTAATTTACATACGGCATATCGAATGTTTAAAGAATGTAAATCTTTAAACATATTAGATATAAGTAACATCGAATTTTATAATGTAAATAAAAAAATATATTGCTATGAATATATAAGAAAAAGTAAGACATATCCAAAATATTATGGAATGTTTGAAGATTTATATGATGATATAAAAATACTTGTAAAAGATAGTAATGAAAAAAACGATGTATTATGTATTAGTTTAAATTATCTAAAAGATAAAAATATAGACATAAAACATTAATACAATATGTGACCGCACACCTTTTCTAATCCTTTTTTATGCAGTATAATATATAAAGTGTTAAGAAAGGAGTTTTTATATATGAAATTAGATGAAGAATTATTAGATGCAGAAAACGAAAAAATTTTAAAAAAATTAGATGATACAATTGGACTAAGTAAAAACAAAGAAGTATTAAGAGATATTATAAAATATCATAAAGTAATAAAACAATATGATTGTAATATTGAATTTGAAAATTATAATATTGTTATTAGAAATAACTCCAGTTATACATTTTATGAAGAACTAATATCTGTTATTGCAGAAGTATATTATAAAAATGGTATAATACTTAACAAAAATATTTTATATTTTGATCCAGATGAATTTAGACAAAATACCAGAAAAAAAGAAAAAAGTAATTATGAAGATATAGAAGAAGGTCTTATAGTTCTTGATTTAGAATCATTAAGAAGAAACCCTAAAGAAATAAAAGAAGAAATAAAAGTTATGATAGAACAAATGCCAACAAAGGCATTTATAATATTAGAAGATGAATTTAGAGAAGGCGAAGTAAATGCAGTCTTAACTGAATATTTTTCTTGGTCAATGAAAATAGATGCAATTTCAACTGAAGAAAAAGAAAAATATATAAAAAAATTTATGGATTCAAATGAACTAACATATAATGACGAGGTAATCAATGAATTAGCTAATAATCCATATTATATGATAAAAAACAAATTACTAAATATATTAGTAAATAGTAAAATAAGAAATGAAAAAGATGTATCAAAATTTTTAAATACAGATAAAAAATTAGAAAAAATGAAAAAAGATGAAACAGCAAAAACTGGGTTACAAGAATTAGATGAGCTTGTTGGTTTAGATGAAGTAAAAGAACAAATAAAAAAAGTTATTAGTTTTGTAAAAACAAGCAAAATGCGAAATAATATGCCGATGTTACATATGTGTTTTAATGGAAATCCTGGGACAGGTAAAACAACAGTAGCAAGAATAGTAGGAAAAATTTTTGCAGAAGAACAAATTTTATCTGATAAAGAAGTTTTTGTGGAAGCACAAAGGTGTGATTTAATAGGAAAATATGTTGGACATACTGCACCTATGACTCAAAAGATGATAGAAAAATCATTAGGTGGAATTTTATTTATTGATGAAGCTTATTCTATTGCCTCATATATTCAAGACGAAGGTGGTAGAGATTATGGTGCAGAATGTATAGCAACTTTGCTAAAAGGAATGGAAGATAATAGAGAAAATCTTTGTGTAATACTTGCTGGTTATACAAATGAAATGCAACATATGTTAGAGGTAAATCCTGGATTTGAAAGTAGAATCCAATTTTCAATAGACTTTCCAGATTATTCAGCAGAAGCATTATATAATATTTTCAAAAATCTTTGTCATAAGGAAAAATATAAAATTTCTAGCAATGTAAAAGCACTTTTGATACAACATTTTAATAATGCAAAAAATAAGAAAAATTTTTCAAATGCAAGATATGTAAGGAATTTATATGAAAAAGTTAAAATCGAACAATCATATAGAGTAACTACAAATATGAATGAGAATATAAATTTAATAAAAAGATGTGATATTGAAAAAGCAGTTGAAAGTTTCAAACCAAATCATGAAAAATTGATAAGAATAGGATTTTCTGCATAAAAAATTTATCTGTTATTTGGATGGAATATAGAAATTTCAATTTTAAGTCAATATAAATAACTTTAATACATTGTAACATACAAGAAAACATGTGAAGTCTGTGAAAATTTTGAACTATGAACAACAGAAAATTATTATATTTCAAATACAAAAAAGAGCTATTGAAACATAGTTCTAATGTTTTTAACAATTAAAAATTATTGGAAAAATAAAGAGTGTATCTAAAAATATGATATGCCCCCTGTCAAGTAGACAGGTAAAATATCTAAAATTTATGCTCGAAAAATGATCGTATATTGTGCGGTCATTTTTCATGCAAACCATTTCTCTTTATATTTTTTTATACGCTTATTTTCAGCTATAGGATATTTTATTGGAGTAGTTGAAGCCAGAGCCTCTGTTCTAACTTCTAATGGGGTTTTACAATGATATCTATCTTGAGGTCGTTCTTCCTTGTAAAATCTTAGATAATCATTAATTGCAAAACGCAATGATTCTTCATCTGTTATATTGTACATCTGATACATTTCCGTTTTAATAATCCCCCAAAAACCTTCTGTTGGTCCATTATCAATACAATGACCCACTCGTGACATTGATTGCTCCATATCTTGATTTCGTAGCATCATTTGAAATACTTTGCTAGTATATTGAAATCCTCTATCACTATGAAATATCGGTTTAGCATTTGGATTTAAAGTAATTGCTTTATTAAAAGTATCAAATACTAGTTTATTATCATTTCTATAATTAATTATATATGAAACTGGATATCTATCATATAAATCAAGAATGGCACTTAAATAAAGCTTTTTCTTTTCTCCTGGAATTTTAAATTCTGTTACATCAGTAGCCCATTTTTGATTTGGAGCAGTTGCATAAAAGTCCCTTTTTAATTTATTATCTGCAATAGCTTCAGGAGTGGAAGATTGATATTTTTTCTTCTGTTTTCTGATTACAGAGTGAATATTTAATTTTTTCATAATTCTATGAATTTTCTTCTGTTTATAGTTTGTATGATTAAAATGATTAATCCAAGATGTCATTCTACGATATCCTAAAATATGTTTAAATCTTTCATCATACTCTTTAATAAGCTCTGCTAATTTAATATTCTCTTTTTCGTGTAACGGAATCTCTCTATGTAGCCATTTATAATAGGCTGCTCTTGAAATTTCCAATTGCTTACACATCCACTCAATACTCCAATTTTTTTCTTCATGAAAATATTTAATTGCTAAATATTTTGACTTATGTTGTACTTTTCCAAGCATCACTTCCTTTCGATTTCTTTCACTTTTTTTAATAATTCAACCATCATATCTTTTTCTTTTAGCTGATGTTTTAATCGTAAATTCTCACGTCTCAATTTTTCTAATTCATCAACTTCATCATCTGTTTTATGATGTCCACGCTTATCTAATAATCCATCATCACCATTAATATCATACTTTTTAATCCATGAATATACTTGGTTATATGATACATTATATATGCTTGAAGTTTCTTTATAATTGCGATTATGTTCTAAACAATATTTTACGATTTCTTTTCTTTCTTCAATAGTTGTTTTTCTTCTCGCTTCTGCCATATAGACCTCCTTTTTAGGATCATAATCCTTAAGTTCTCTATTAGCATTATAGCGTAAAATCCAACCTTTTAAAACAGAATCAGATGAAATATTATATTTTACAACTATATCTTGCATAGACATATTTCCTTGTAAATATAGTTCTACACAAGAAAGTTTGAAGTCTGCTGTATATTGTATATTGCCATCTTTTTTTAAGAAAGCTAATATTCCTTGTTCTTTATATCGTTGTGCCCATCTACGAATAGTATAATCATCAACTTTATATCTTGTTGCTAACTCTGTTGAAGAAGAAATTCCATCTAAATATTCTTGAGCTATACTGGCTCTTTGTTCTGGTGTAAACTTCGATTTAGACATTAAAAATACCTCCTAAGTAGATTTTAGTTATTTACTATGTCTACTTAAGAGGTATCATATCAATAAAATGGAGACACTCTTTTTAAATAAATAATAAAAATCAAATAATGATATAGACTTTAAAATTTGTAATGCCGTCAAAACCTTTTCAAGAATTTGGTAAATCATTTTCAGGATGTCTTATTTTATCTATTATAAACATTGAAACTAAAAAAATAATATGTTAAAATATAAAAAATAACTGTATAAATAAAATTATAAGAAACTAAATGATAAGGTGATAATTAGATGAACGAAAAAATAAAGAAAATTATAGTTATATTAATATTGATTATAACAGCTTTTTTAATTTGTTATCAATGTGATACTAATCCAATAAAAAATCAAAAAACAGTAGACGTAGATTCAGGTGTATTTATTTATATTGCTAAATCAATGAAAAATGGAATGTTACCATATAAAGATATGTTTGACCATAAAGGTCCACTTTTATATTTTATTAATTATATTGGAATTCTTTTAAGTGGACAATCATATATTGCTATTTGGCTTATTGAAGTTATTTGTGTAGCTATTAGCTTAATTTTTATGTATAAAACTGCAAAACTATTTATTAAAAGCGACATCTTGTGTATGCTAGCTACGTTAATATCAAGTTTACTACTAATTAGTTGCTTACAAAGAGGAAACTTCACAGAAGAATATGCATTGCCATTTCTTTGCATATCTTTATATTATATAATGATATATTTAGTAAAGACGAAAAAAATAAAAAAATCACAAAGTTTTATTTTAGGTATTTCAATGAGTTCAGTCTTATTATTAAGACCTAACATGATACCATTATACATTGTATACGGAATAACTATATTGATAGATTTATTAAGACAAAAAAGGTATAAAGAAACAATAGAAGTTATTTTATATTTCTTATTAGGCACATTTATTATTTTGGGCTCTTGCGTTATAATACTACTAAAAGAAGGTATTTTAGTCGATTGCTTTAATGAATATATTATTTTTAATTTTGCATATACAAAAATTCCTAGAGAATCCATCGTAGATACTATTAAAGGATTTTATGAGGTCTCAAAGCCTGCAATTGTCACTACATTAATTTGTATTATAAGCATTGTATATAAATCAAAAAAAGACAAAGAAAATATAATTATACCAATAAGTAGTTTATTATATACTTTATTAACTATTCTTATTATTATTTTACCAAGAAGAATTTATCTTCATTATGCTATGATATTAATTCCTACACTAATAGTACCCATTTCATTAGCTTTTAAATTTTTAAGTGAAAGAAAAAAGTATATATGCTTAATATTTTTAATTAGTGTGTTGATTTTTCTAAATAATAGTAATATATATACATTGCGTCGAGCATATAAAAAGAGCCCAATTAAAGAAGAAATAGAGTGGAATAAAAAAATTGCAAGTATAATTCAAGAAAAAAGCAACAAGGATGAAAAAATAATGGTAATTGGAAATAATTGTTCAATTTATTTAGAAGCAGATAGAGTAAGTGCAAGTAAATACATATATCAATTTCCAATTGTAAATATTGATAAAAAAATAAGAGAAGAAGTCAAATACGATTTAGAGTATAGTAATGCTAAATTTATTATATATAATAAAACAAAAATAGACGAAGAAGAGAATTTAGATCTGAAAGAAATCATACAAAGATTACTAGAAAAAAGATATAAAAAAATAGATAAAGTAAACAAATATGTCATACTGGAAAGGAATTAATGATGAGCAAAAAAGTAGCTATTATAGGTGCAGGTTATACAGGAATGATAGCAAGTAAAAAATTACTTGAAGAAGGATATGAAGTTACAATATATGAAAAAAGCAGTAAACCAGGTGGTATAGCACAATCGATAGATATGGATGAAACAAAAATTGAAAAGCATTATAGACATATATTTAAATGTGATAATTATGTTATTGACTTAATAAAAGAATTAGGATTGAAAAATGAATTGCAATGGTTAAAATCAAAGATGGGATATTATACTAACAACAAAAAATATAGATTCGGGCAGGCTTTAACTTTACTTACATACAAACCACTTTCTTTTATAGAAAAAATCAGATTTCGGGATAGGATATTTAAAAATAAAATTTATAAAGGATTACACAAAAATAGAAAATATAACAGCAGAAAAATGGGTTATAGGAAATTGCGGAAAAAGAGTATATGAACAAATTTGGGAACCACTTTTAACTTCAAAATTCGGAAATCAAAAGTCCAAAATATCTATGGCATGGTTATGGGGAAAAATTAATTTAAGGAGCTCTTCATCTAGATTATTAACAGAATGTTTGGGATATATGAATGGTAGCTTTGATAAGCTAACTAAAGAATTAGAAAATTACTTAATAAAAAAAGGTTGCAAAATTAATTATAATTGTGAAATTAAAGAGATTATACAAAAAAATGAAAAATGGGAAATAAATGGAAATAAATATGATTATGTTTTATCTACAGTTGCTTATCCAATTACTAAAAAAATATACAGAAATTATTTAACTGAAATAGAAAAAGAAAAAATAGATAAAATAAAGTATACAGCAGCAAGAACAATGATGATAATTTCAAAGAAACCATTTACAGATTTTTATTGGCTAAATATAGGAGAAAAGGATATTCCATTTGGAGGCATAATTGAACATACTAATATGGTTTCAAGTAAAAAGTATAACGGAAAGAATATTATATATATATCAAATTATATGTATTCAGATGATAAACTATATACTTTATCAGAACGAGAATTATATCAAATATATGAACCATACTTAAAGAAAATAGTAAAAAATTATAATCCTAATGACATATTAGAATATCATATATATGACGAATTATATGCTCAACCAATAATAGAAGTTGAATATTCGAAAAATATTCTTCCACTTAAATTGGAAAAACAAGGACTATATGTAGCGACTATGCCACAAATCTATCCAGAAGATAGAGGTATGAATTATGCTATTAAAATGGGCTATGAAGTAGCTAACTTGATTATAAAATCAGATATACATGTTAATTGACAAGACTTTATGAATTAAAAAAATATAATAATGTTAGGAGAGTGATAATTATGTTGGAACTAGAAGAAAATCTAAAGCAGTTAAAAGAGCTACAAAAAATATTACATGAATTGGGTGAATCTCTTTGACATAATTAGCTTAAAAAAGAAATTACAAGAATTAGAAAATCAAACAGCAGTATCAGACTTTTGGAATGATAGCCAAAAATCCGGTAAAGTGTTGTCAGAAATAAAAAAAATAAAAACAAAATGTGAAACATATGAAAAAATAGAAAAAGAGCTAAATAATCTTTTAGAAATGAATGAATTACTGCAACTAGAATATGATGAAGAAATGGCAAAAGAAGTAATAAAAGGTACAAAACGTATTGAAAAAGAGATAGAAAAATTGCAAATTACAACTCTATTTTCTGGAAAATATGACAATAATAATGCCATAGTTACAATTCATCCAGGGGCAGGAGGAACAGAATCACAAGATTGGGCAGAAATGCTATATCGTATGTATACAAGATGGGCAACACAAAACGATTTTGAAGTTAAAGAACTAGACTATTTAGAAGGCGAAGAAGCAGGACTAAAAAGTGTAACATTTGAAATATCAGGAGACAATAGCTATGGATATATGAAATCTGAAAAGGGAGTACATAGACTTGTACGTATATCTCCTTTTGATAGTGGAGGAAGAAGGCATACATCATTTGCATCTGTTGAAGTATTGCCTGAGATAACAGACGACATTGAAATTGAAATAAATCAGGATGATTTACGTATAGACACATATAGAGCATCAGGTGCAGGAGGACAACACATAAATAAAACATCTTCAGCTGTTAGAATAACACATATACCAACAAGTATAGTAGTAGCTTGTCAGTCAGAACGTTCTCAAATACAAAATAGAGAAACAGCTATGAAAATGTTAAAATCAAAATTATTAGATTTAAAAGAAAAAGAACAAAAGGAAAAAATAGAGGATTTAAAAGGAGAACAAAAAGACATTGGCTGGGGGAGTCAAATACGTTCATATGTTTTTTGCCCATATACTATGGTAAAAGACCATAGAACAAATCATGAAGTTGGAAATGTAGAAGCAGTAATGAATGGAGACTTAAATGGCTTTATGGAAAGCTATTTGAAAAACGCTAAATTTGAATAATATTTATTTTTATGATAAAATGTTTCTAAGGCAGTATATTATCTGCCAAATAAAAACTAGGAGGAATTATACTATGGCAACTAAAGGAATGAAAAAGATGTTAGTGGAACTGACTCGGGAGCCACATGTTGGCGAAAATCTGGTAGGTGTGGTTCATTCAGACACTGTAGCAGAACAACTACTCAAAGCGACAGAAATTGTAAAGCTTGAAAAAGTGTTTGCTACAGATGTGGACGACATCTACTTGGTAGAGACCCAAAACAGTTTCTATGTAGCACATCTTGAACAACAATGACATCTATTTTATTTCAAAAAGTCGTAGCATCCCATTTCATACAAATGTATGGAATGGGATGATTCCTTTTTTATGATAATTTCATATAATATAAAGAGCAATACTTAAATTTAAATATAGCTCTTAAAATTATATTAAAGAAGGTTATTAGTATGGACACAATAGTATTAAAATTTGGAGGAAGCTCAGTTGCTGATAATGAAAAATTAAAAATTGTAGCAGAAAAGATTATAAATTTATATGAAAAAGGAAATAAAATTGTTGTTGTTGTATCAGCTCAAGGAAAAACAACAGATAGACTAATTGAAGAAGCAAATACTTTATCAAAAAATCCACAAAATAGAGAAATGGATGTATTACTTAGTACAGGAGAACAAATAACAATAGCAAAATTAAGTATTCTATTAAATGAAATGGGATATCCAGCTACATCTTTAACTGGATGGCAAGCAGGAATTTATACAAATAATACAAATCAAAATGCAGTAATTGAAGGAATTGATACAAAAAGAATAGAAGAAGAATTAGAAAAAGGAAAAATTGTTATTATTGCAGGTTTTCAAGGATATAATGAAAACTTAGATATTACAACATTTGGAAGAGGAGGGTCAGATACAACGGCAGTAGCAATAGCTGCAGCATTAAAAGCTAAGAATTGTTATATATTTTCAGATGTAGATGGAGTATATTCAGTAGACCCAAACAAAATAAAAAATGCAAAAAAATTATCAGCTCTTTCATATAAAGAAATGCTAGATTTATCAAGTGAAGGAGCAAAAGTTCTTCACGGAAGATGTGTAGAAATAGCAGAAAAATATAAAATGCCGATAATTACAAAATCAACTTTTAATAAAAATGCAGGAACAATAATTTCAGATATAATAGAGGAAAATACAATAAAAAGTATTGTAAAAAAAGAAATATCTAGAATTTCTGTTGTTGGAACAGGAATTATACGTAATACAAAATTTATAAAGAAAATTATTGAAATTATAGAAAGAAATAAGCTTGAAATGTTAGAATTAAATATTAGTGAAAGTAAAATTTCAATAGACTTTAAAAATGAAATTTCAGATAATATTTTAGAGCAAATTCATTCTGAAATCTAATTTGACAAAAAACATTGAAAAAATCTAAAAAACTATGGCAATTGTAAAAGAATTATGATATAATACGACTATAACTATTTTATTTTTTAGAAAGGAAAATAAATATGTCATTTATTGAAAAAGTAAAGGAAAGAGCAAGACAAGAAATAAAAAACATAGTTCTTCCAGAAGCTGAAGATTTACGCATTTTAGAAGCAGCTCGGAACAGCTTTAGAAGAAAAATATGCTGAAATTGTTTTAGTCGGAAATGAAGAGTCAATAAAAGAAAAAGCAAAAACAAATAAAATAAATATACAAGGTGCTAAAATTGTAGATCCTAAAAATTCAGAAGATTATGAAAAATATGTAAATTTATTATATGAATTAAGAAAACAAAAAGGAATGACAATAGAAGAGGCAAAAAAATTAGTTTTAGATCCTGTATATTATGGAATGTTAATGGTAAAAGATGAAGAAACAAAAGCCGATGGGCTTGTATCAGGTGCAGCTCATTCTACATCAGATACATTAAGACCAGCATTGCAAATTCTAAAAACATTACCAGATACAAAACTTGTTTCTGCTTTTTTTATTATGGTAGTACCTAATTGTGAATATGGAAATAATGGAATATTCATATTTGCAGATAGCGGATTAAACCAAAATCCAACAGCTGAAGAATTATCAGAAATAGCAATTTCTTCTAGCAAAAGCTATAAACAATTAATAGGTGAAGAGCCAAAAGTAGCAATGCTATCATATTCAACATATGGTAGTGCACAATCAGACTTAACGCAAAAAGTTATTGATGCAACTAAATTAGTAAAAGAAAAAGCTCCAGAGCTTTTATGTGATGGTGAATTACAATTAGATGCAGCAATTATTCCAGAAATTGCAAAGTCAAAAGCACCTCAAAGTCCTTTAAAAGGAGAAGCAAACATATTAATATTTCCAGATTTAAATGCAGGAAATATAGGATATAAATTAGTACAAAGATTGGCAAAAGCAGAAAGCTATGGACCACTTTGTCAAGGAATTAGTAAACCTGTAAATGACTTATCAAGAGGATGTGATAGCAAAGATGTTGCAGGAGTTATTGCTATTACTGCTGTGCAAGCACAAATATAGATAAAAAATAAAAGGAGGAATCATCATGAAAATACTAGTACTAAATACTGGAAGCTCATCATTAAAATATCAAGTAATTGATATGGAAACAGAAGAAATGTTAGCAAAGGGATACTTCGAAAGAATTGGACAAACAAATTCTTTCCTAACACATACTGTAAATGGGGAGAAACACAAATTTGAACATTATGCAAAAAATCACGAACAAGCTATTGAATTTGTTCTTAGTAGATTAGTTAATCCACATTATGGAGTAATTGAAGACTTATCAGAATTAGGAGGAATTGGACATAGAGTAGTACATGGAGGAGAAAAATTTTCAAATCCTGTATTTATTACAGAAGAAGTAATAGAAGAAATTGAAAAATGCTCTGAATTAGCACCACTTCATAATCCAGCAGCTATATTAGGAATTAGAGCATGTCAAGTTACTGTGCCAGATATGCCTATGGTTGCTGTATTTGATACTGCTTTTCACCAAACAATTTCAAAAGAAAAATATATTTATCCAATTCCATATGAATATTACAAAAAATATGGAGTAAGAAAATATGGATTTCATGGTACATCTCATCAATTTGTAGCAAATAGAGTAGCAGAACTTTTGAAAAAAGATTTAAAAGATTTAAAAATTGTAAATTGCCATTTAGGACAAGGCGCAAGTGTTTGTGCTATCAAAGATGGAAAATCAGTAGAAACAAGTATGGGACTAACACCACTTGGTGGAATTCCAATGGGAACAAGAAGTGGAGATTTAGACCCTTCTGTTGTAACATATTTAATGAAAAAAGAAAATTTAAATTCTGATGAAATGAATCAAATATTAAACAAACAATCTGGAGTATATGGAGTATCAATGGTTTCTGTTGACTTTAGAGATATTGAGGCAGATGCTAGTGCAGGAGGTATACATGCACAATTAGCATTAGATAATTATCATTACTTAGTAGCTTGCTATATTGCAAGATGTGTAGTTGCAATGGAAGGAATTGATGTTTTAACATTTACAGCAGGTGTTGGAGAAAAAGGTAAAGATTCAAGAAAAGCAATTTGTGAACATTTAAAATTCTTAGGAGTAGAAATAGACGAAAAACGTAATGAAGAAATGGTAGGAGAGGAAGGAGAAATCTCTGCAAAAAAATCAAAAGTAAAGGTTTTTGTAATTCCTACAAACGAAGAACTAATGATTGCAAGAGAAACACAAAGGTTAATCGAAGAAAAATAAGAAAGGGAAGTATTTTATGAAAATATTAGTTTTAAATTGTGGAAGCTCATCATTAAAGTATCAATTGATTGATATGGAAACAGAAGAAGTTATTTGCTCTGGAAAATATGAAAGAATAGGAGAAAAAGAAGCATTTTTAACACATAAAATTGAAAAAAAAGGTCAAAAAATTAAATTAGAAAACCCTGCATATAACCATACAGAAGCAATTGACTTTACATTAAAGCAATTAGTTAATCCAAATTACAAAGTAATTGATTCATTAGAAGAAATCTCAGCAATTGGACATCGTTTAGTTCATGGTGGAGAAAAAATTGCAGAATCTGTTAAAATAGATGAAAATGTAATAGATGTATTAAAAGAATATACTGATTTAGCACCTTTACATAACCCAGCATGTATTTTAGGAATAGAAGCTTGTCAAAAAGTAATGCCAGGTAAACCAATGGTAGGTGTATTTGATACAGCTTTTCATCAAACAATAGCAAAGGAAAAATATATTTATCCAATTCCATATGAATATTACAAAAAATATGGAGTAAGAAAATATGGATTTCATGGAACATCACATATGTATGTATCACAAAGATTGCTAGAGCTAGAAAACAAAGATAGTAAAGACATTAAGATTATTACTTGCCATTTAGGACAAGGTGCAAGTGTTTGTGCTATCAAAAATGGAAAATCTATTGATACTACAATGGGATTAACGCCACTTGGCGGAATTCCAATGGTAACAAGGTCAGGAGATTTAGACCCTTCTGTTATAACATATCTTATGAAAAAAGAATGCTTAAAGCCAGAAGAAATTGAAACTATACTTAATAAAGAATCTGGTCTATCAGCTATTTCAGGAATGGTGCCTGATTTTAGGGAAATAGAAGAAGCATCAAACACAGATAATGAAATGGCAAAAATTGCAATAGATGAATTTAACTATGCAATTGCTGGATATATTGCTAAATATGCAGTAGCATTAAATGGAGTTGATTATATAGTTTTTACAGGTGGTATTGGAGAAAACCAAATTAATATACGTAAAGGAATTTGTCAAAAGCTAGAATTTATGGGAGTAAAAATTGCTTTAGAAGAAAACAATGTAAGAGGAGAAGAAAAAGTTATTTCAACACCTGATTCAAAAGTTAAAGTATATATTATACCAACAAATGAAGAATTAATGATAGCCAAAGAAACAATGAGATTGATATAAACTGCCAAAATAAGGAGGAAAAAAATATGGCAAAAATTTTAGAAGATATGTCAAGAACTTTAAATGAATATTTATTATTACCAAATTTAACAGATGAAAGATGTATTCCAAGCCAAGTATCATTAAGGACACCTTTAGTAAAATATAAACAAGGGGAAGAAGCAAAATATTATGCAAATGTACCAATGGTTTCTGCTGTTATGCAATCTGTTTCAGGAGAAGAAATGGGAATTGCTTTAGCAAGAGAAGGTGGAGTAGCATTTATATATGGCTCACAATCAATTGAATCACAAGCTAGAATGATACGTCATGTAAAAAAACACAAAGCAGGTTTTGTTGTAAGTGATTCAAATGTAAAATCAGGAACACCTCTAAAAGATGTAATTCGTCTAGTCCAAGAAACAGGACATTCTACTGTAATTATCACAGATGATGGAACAGCAAATGGAATATTCTTGGGATTAGTTACAGATAAAGATTATCGTATTTCAAGAGACGATATGGATGCTCCAATAGATAATTTTATGACACCAAAAGAAAAGATTTTTTGGGCACAGGAAGGGGTTAGTCTATCTGAAGCAAATGATTTAATATGGGAACATAAAAAAGCTTGCCTTCCAATTTTAACAGATGAAGGTAGATTAAAATATTTAGTATTTCGTAAAGATTATGAAGATAGAAAAAATAATCCAAATTCTTTATTGGATGAAAATAAACGATATATTGTTGGTGCAGGAATTAACACAAGAGATTATGAAGAAAGAATACCAGCTCTTATAGAAGCAGGAGTAGATATTCTTGTTATGGATTCTTCTGATGGATATTCTGTATGGCAAAAAAATACCATTGATTTTGTTCGTAAAAATTATGGCGATAGTGTAAAAATAGGAGCTGGAAATGTAGTAGATAGTGAAGGATTCCGTTACTTAGCTGAAGCAGGAGCAGATTTTATAAAAATTGGTGTTGGTGGTGGTTCTATATGTATCACTCGTGAAACAAAAGGAATTGGACGTGGAAATGCATCAGCCTTAATAGATGTAGCAGCAGCTCGTGATGAATACTTAAAAGAAACTGGAGTATATATTCCATTATGTCTTGATGGAGGAATTGTGCATGACCATCATATTACAATTGCTTTAGCATTAGGAGCAGATTTTGTTATGATGGGAAGATATTTTGCACGTTTTGACGAAAGCCCAACAAGACTTATAAAAAAAGGAAATGGATATGTTAAAGAATATTGGGGTGAAGGTTCTAACAGAGCAAGAAATTGGCAAAGATATGATTTAGGAGGAGACAAAAAACTTTCATTTGAAGAAGGTGTAGATTCATATATTCCATATGCTGGAAAATTGAAAGATAATTTGGCAATAACATGTGCTAAAATAAAATCAACTATGTGTAATTGTGGAAGTATAAGTATTCCAGAACTACACGAAAAAGCAAGACTAACTTTTGTATCAGAAACTAGTATTTCAGAAGGTAGTGCACATGATGTTATACTAAAAGAAATAGATAACCAATATCAATAATAAGAAAGGTTGAAAAATAATGGGTGAAACAGTTGATATATTACTTGCAACCTATGAAACAAATCCAAAATTTTTAAAAGAACAAATCCAAAGCATATTAAACCAAACTTATATAAATATTCATTTAATTATTAGTGATGATAATTCAACTAGTTTAGACGTAAAAAATATTCTAGAACAAATATCGAATCAAGATAATAGAGTTGAATTATATATTCAAAGCAAAAATATAGGATATATAAAAAACTTTGAATTTTTGTTAAATAAATCAAAAGCCGAATATATTTGTTTTAGTGACCACGATGATATTTGGAATAAGAACAAAATAGAAGAAGAATTAAAAGTCTTAAAACGAGATAATGTAGATATGGTGTATTGCAATAGTATATTGATTGATGAAAATGGGACAACCCTAAAAGATAATTATTTTAAATATAAAAATATGCCATTGGTAAAAGGTAACAATCAAATTTTGGGAATATCAAGATATTTAGGATTAGGATGTTCTCAAATGTTTACTAAATCGGTAAAAGAAAAAATGTTACCTTTTACTCAAAATGTAATGGCACAAGATTGGTTAGTTAGTTTTATAGCAAATGAAAATAAAGGAGTTTCATATATTGAGGAACCTCTATTTTCATATAGACAACATACATCAAATGTATTTGGAGGAAAATCTTTATCTCAAAATTTAAATAAATTTAAAGAAAAATATGGAACATCATATAAAGGATATTTACAATATCGAAATGAAGCAGTAATTGAATTAGCTTATTTAAATGGTGCTAAAATGTGCCTTGAATATTGTTCTAACACACAAACAAAAGAAAAAATAGAAGAACTAATTAAATATTATACAGACCTTGAAAAAACAAAATATCTTAATTTAAATATAAAAACATATTTTAAATATTTAAAAGGAAAAAATATGTTTAAAAAAATAATAAAGGAACTTATGATTTTTCATTTCCCTATATTTGGATATCTAAGGTATATTCTTTAGAAAGGAGAAAAAAGTGGATGAGCAAGAAACAATAGATATTTTACTTGCAACATATAATGGAGAAAAATATCTAGAAGAACAATTAAATAGCATATTAAATCAAACTTATTCTAATTTCAAAATAATAATTTCAGATGATTGTTCACAAGACAAAACAAAAGAAATATTGGAAAAGTATCAAAGCCATCCACAAATAGAGATATACTATCAGGAAAAAAATATAGGATATATGAAAAATTTTGAGTTTTTATTACAACATGTAGAGCATAATTTATATATGTTGTGTGATCAAGACGATATATGGATATCAAATAAAATAGAAAAAACATATGCGAAAATGAAAGAAAAACAAGCAGATTTAGTATTCACAGATTTGGAAATAATAGATGAAACAGGAAAAACAATTGCAAAATCGTTTAATAGGAAAATGGAAAAAATACATAAAATTACAAAAACTTTAGAAACAAATAAGATAGCATATTTGTATAATACAGTGACAGGATGTACTATTTTAGCAAAAAAACAATATTTAAATCAAATATTGCCATTACCTGAAAATACTAAATACATAATACATGATTCTTGGATTGCACTTATGACTTCTCTATCTGGAAAAATTGCTTACCTAGATGAACCTACAGTTCTATATCGTCAACATATTGAAAATCAAGTGGGAGCAACTAGAAAATCTTTTGATGCAGAAAAATTTTCTGATATTAGAAAAGTTTTTATTGAGGTAAAGCAAGAACTATTTTCTACATATTTACAATATCAGGATAAGTTTCCAAATGATTTACAAGAACTTAATCACAAAGCAAAAATGTATTTTGACAGAATAGAAAATAAAAAAATTTCATTTAGAGGATGGTACATTTTTCACAAATTGTACAAATATGAATTACCAAGTTACTATATTTTGAATTTTATTATCTTAAATATGCCGCTTCTGGGAGAAATATTATTCAAAATAAGAAAAGCCTTTAAAGGAAAGAGGTGTAGCTCTAAAAATGAAGAGAAAGCTTAAAGATATAGTATTTCCAAAAGGAAGTGCTATTCGAAAATTTCTTGTTAATTTAAAACAAAATGGAATCAGAGATACACTTTCAAAAATACGTTCTTATGATATTAAAGGAAAAAGTGACAATCAAAAAGCTTATCAACAATGGATATTAGAAAATGAACCAGATAAAGATATATTAGAAAAGCAAAGAGCTGAAACATTTCCTAGAATGCCAAAAATAAGTATAATTGTTCCTTTATATAATACAAATAAAAAATATTTTAAAGAATTATTAAATAGCATATTAAATCAAACATATGCTAATTGGGAATTATGCTTAGCAGATGGAAGTCTTGATAAAAATTTAGAGATAGAAGAAATTGCAAAAAAAGATAATAGAATACATTATAAATTTATAGGGAATAATCTAGGAATAGCTAGAAATTCAAATACTGCAATTGAAATGGCAACAGGTGAATATATTGGCTTATTAGATCATGACGATTTATTAACAGATTTTGCTTTATCTGAAGTGGTAAAGCAAATAAATAAAACACCTGATGCAAAACTTATATATTCTGATGAAGATAAAATATCAGAAAATTCACAAGAACGCTTTGACCCACATTTCAAACCAGATTTTGCAATAGATACTCTACGCTCAGTAAACTATATTTGTCATTTTGCAGTTATAGAATCAGAAATTTTAAAAGAAGTAGAAGGCTTTAGAGAAGGATTTGATGGAGCACAAGATTATGATTTATTTTTAAGAATTGCTGAAAAAACAAATAAAATAGTACACATACCTAAAATCCTATATCATTGGAGAATTCACGATGGGTCAACTGCTTCAGCTAAAAAGGACACAAAACCATATGCTTATGAAGCAGGGAAGAAAGCATTAGAAAATCATTTAGAGCGTATTGGCTTGAATGGAATTGTAGAACATGGGGAATTATTAGGAACATATAAAATAACATATGAAGTTATAGGAAATCCTAAAATATCTATACTAATTCCAAATAAGGACCATATTAAAGATTTAAAACAGTGTATAGAATCTATTTTAAAGCATACAACATATATAAATTATGAAATTTTAATAATTGAAAATAATAGCACAGAAAAAGCTACTTTTAGCTACTATGAAGAAATTCAAAAAAATGAAAAAATAAAAGTTATTTCATATCCAGAAAAGGAATTTAATTATGCCAAGATTATGAATTATGCTGTGAGTAATGTAGATAGTGAATATATCTTACAATTAAATAATGACACAGAAGTCTTAACACCAAATTGGTTAGAACAATTTTTAGGATATGGACAAAGAAATGATGTAGGTGCTGTTGGTGCAAAACTATATTTTCCAGATAATACTATACAGCATGCAGGTATTATTGTAGGAATTAAAGGAACAGCAGGACATATTCTAAGAAATTTTCCTAAAAGCAAAAAAGCATATTTTGGGAGACAAGGATATGTACAAAATTTTAGTAGTGTTACAGGTGCATGTCTTTTTGCTAAAAAGTCAATATATGAAGAAGTTGGAGGAATGGATGAAGACTTTGCAGTAGCTTTTAATGATATAGATTTATGCTTGAAGATTCGTCAAAAAGGATATTGGATTGTATGGAGTCCATACATCGAACTATATCATTTTGAATCTAAATCAAGAGGATATGAAACGACTACATCAAAGGTAGAAAGATTTGAAAAAGAAACAAAAATGTTTAAAGAAAAATGGAAGGAATTTTTAAAAAATGGTGACCCGTTTTTTAATATCAATTTTTCTTTGGAAAGTGAAAACTATCAAATAAAATGTAAAAATTATGGAGGTTAGAAAAATGAAAAAAAGAATTTTATCTATAGTATTATTTATATCTTTATTAACATTAGTATTTTTTAGTAATGTAAAAGCAACCACAAATACATCTATGATGTATATTGATTTTCCAATTCAAAATCAAACCACAAATCAAAAACTAAAGGTTCATGGTTGGTTTATGTCAGAAATTAAAGATAAATCATTAAAATTTTTTATAGACAATGAAAAAACAGAAATAACAAGTGATATTAAACGTTATAATAGACCAGATGTAACAGGCTCTGTAAAAGGATATGGAACACCTGAGCAAAATCCTTTAGCAGGCTTTGATGGAGAAGTTGATATAAGCAATCTTAAAGATGGAAAACATACTTTAATTGTGCGTGCTACTGATAATAAAACAGGGGAAATATTAAAAGAAGAAAAACAAAGCTTTAATCTCAAAAAAACATATAAAACATCTATGTGGATAGACTGGCCAAATGTAAACGAAACAGTTGGAACAAAAGTTAAAGTTCATGGCTGGGTAATGTCTGACTTAAAAGACAAAAATGTTAAAATATATATGGATAATGAAAGTACAGATATAACTGATAAAATAAAAAGATATGATAGACCAGATGTAAAAAATTATGTGAAGGGATATGGAACACCAGCACAAAATCCTTTAGCAGGTTTTGATGGAGAAGTAGATACAAGTAATTTAAAAGACGGAAAACACAAAATTATAGTAAAGGTAATCAATACAAAAACAAACGAGACAATGATGCAAAGTACAAGAGAATTTAATGTTCAAAAATATAAAACTTCATTATGGATAGACTGGCCAAATGTAAATGAAAGAGTTGGAACAAAAGTTAAGATTCATGGTTGGGTAATGTCTAATTTAAAAGACAAAAATGTTAAAATATATATGGATAATGAAAGTACAGATATAACTGATAAAATAAAAAGATATGATAGACCAGATGTAAAAAATTATGTAAAGGGATATGGAACACCTGAACAAAACCCTTTAGCAGGCTTTGATGGAGAAGTGGATACAAGCAATTTAAAAGACGGAAAACACAAAATTATAGTAAAAGTAATCAATGCAAAAACAAATGAAATAATGGTACAAGATACAAGAGAATTTAATGTTCAAAAATATAAAACTTCAATTTGTATAGATTTTCCATATCAAGGTGCAAATTATCGTAATACACTAAATATACATGGTTGGGTAATGTCAGAAGAAAGTGACAAAGAATTTCGTTTTTACTTAAATAACAAAAATATATCAAGTAGTATAAAAAGGTATGATAGACCAGATGTAAAAAATTATGTAAAAGGATATGGAACACCTGAGCAAAATCCTTTATCAGGTTTTGATGGTACAATCAATATTTCTGGATATTCAGCTGGACAATATACATTAAAAGTAGAAGTATATTCAAAAAGAAATTCAGAAGTAATGGAAACTGCATATAGAACAGTTAATTTAAATAGTTATACTTATGTTTCTGGAGCATTTGGAATGTCAGGGTTAAAAGAATATAACAGAGCTCAAGGTGGTGACTTAGTTTATCATAGAATAGGCGATGGAAAAAATGTAATGTTTGCAGTATTTTCTACACACGGTTTTGAAGATAGTTGGCATAAAGATGGACAGGAGCTTACTTATATTGCAGAACAATTTATCTCACACCTAAGAGGATTCCAATCAAGTTATCAAGACATATTAAATAATTGGACAATATATATAATACCAAAATTAAATTATGATGGACAATCATTTGGATGGACTAATAATGGGCCTGGTAGAACAACTATACACAGCAATGCACCAGGAACTAAGGGCATTGATTTAAATCGTTGTTGGTCTGTAAGCTATAAAAGTTATCGTGATGACAGAAACTATAATGGAACATCACCTTTTCAAGCATGTGAATCTAGGTATTTAAGAGATTTTATGTTATCATATAAATCAAAAAACGGAAAAACTATTGTTGTAGATTTACATGGGTGGTTAAATGAAACTATTGGAGACAATGGATTAGGATGGTTTTATCGCGATAGGTATGGAATTAAAGAACACATTGGAACATATGGTGGAGGATACTTGGTAAATTGGGCACGTACAACTTTGTCAAATACTAGAAGTGTTTTAGTAGAACTTCCAATGGTTTCAAGTCATAATCAAGTTGTTAGTCAAGGCTTTGCAGAAAAATATATTCAAGCAACAATGAATATGCTTAGAAACAGCTAATTTGAAAGGAACTATATTATGAAAAAAAATATAAAATATATCATATTTGCAGTAGTAATGATTATCATTGTAGCAATAATTGCTACAATGATAATTGTGAGTAAAAATGAAAAAAATCAAAATGAAGAAAAAGCAGATTATGAAACATATGACGGTATAGAGATTGATAAAAATCAAACTTCATATCAAGAAAATACAACTGTAGGTGATTTGAAAAATGAAATAGGCGCTAAAGGAGATAATTCTATTTATGAAACACAAACAGAATATGATGGAAGAAAAATATTATCAATAAAGCCTGATATGCAATTTTGTACTGTTTTAACAGGAATTATGGAAAATAAAAAACCAGAAAATGATTTAAATCACATAGAAGAAGTAGGAAACTCTTTTTCAGGTAAAAAAGGTATTTGGGTAGCACCAAATTCTAGACAGGCATTTTTAGATATTTTAAAGCAAACAACTAAAAATGGATATAACATCAATGAAGAAGGATATCTTGAATGTAAAGCCAATTTAAACGCAAATGATGTAGATAAAAGTATAGAGAGTATTTTATTTAGTAATAAAATGTATATCATATCAATAACCGGCGTATGTTATATACTTGATGAAGTTTCAGGAGAAGTTACAGAATATCCATTTGAAAAAATGGCACCTGACCAACCTTGTGAATATTATGAAAGTGAAAATCAAAAAATATTTGTATTGACTACAAATCAAGAAAAAATATTGTCAGCACAAGAACTTATAGATGCCATTATTTACAATTGACAATTTAAATAAATATCAGTTACAATTAAAGTGTGAAAGGAAAGAATAACAGTGAAATTTTTTAAAATGTTAATGGAAAACAAAAAACTAATACTGCAATTAGGAAAAAATGATTTTAGAAATCGTTTTGCTAGTACCAGCTTAGGGAGTATTTGGGGATTTCTACAACCATTTATATTTATGCTAACTTATGTAATTGTTTTTCAATATATACTAAAAACAGGAGCAGCTGGAAACGATCCATTTGTTGTATGGTATATACCAGCAATGGCAATGTGGCTTACATTAAATGATACTATTTTAAAGACAAGTTGTTCAATTAGACAATATGGATATTTAGTAAAAAAAGTAGTATTTCCAATTGATATTATACCAATGATTACTATTGTATCTTGTGCAGTAGTTGGATTATTTTTAGTTGTAATTGCTGTTATGGTATGTTTATGCTTTGGATATTTACCTAATATATTGATGTTAATATATTTTATAATTGCTGCATATGCATTTATAATTGCTTTTACGAGGTTAACTTCTGCAATTTGCACTGTTGTTCCAGACTTTGCAGAACTACTATCTATTGTAATGCAATTAGTATTCTGGTTTACTCCAATTATTTGGAACTTAGATATGTTAGGAGGAGGAATATTACTTAAAATTGCAAAATGTAATCCTTTTACATATTTAGTAACAGGTATTAGACAAGCTTTTATTTCAGGTAATATCATAACAGAAGGATATGGAATATATTCACTTGTATTTTGGGGAATAACTATTTTCTTGTTTATATGGGGAAATAGTGTATTTAAAAGGACAAAGAAAGATTTTGCAGATGTCTTATAATTTGAAAGGAATGTAATTATTGTGAAAGAAGAAAATGCTATTGAAATTAAAAATTTAGTAAAAGAATATAAAATGTATGACAGAAAAAAAGATAGGCTATTAGAAGTAATTTTTCCAAAAATGAATAGACATCATGCTTTTAGAGCTGTAAATAATTTATCTTTAGAAGTAAAAAAAGGTGAAATTTTAGGTATTCTAGGAAGAAATGGTGCAGGAAAGTCTACTTTATTAAAAATGATAACAGGGGTTGTTTGTCCAACAAGTGGAGAAATTGAGGTAAAAGGAAAAATAAGTTCATTGCTTGAATTAGGAGCAGCTTTTAATAGTGAATTAACAGGTTATGAAAACATTTATCAACATGGACAAGTAATGGGCTTAACAAATGAAGAAATAAAAACAAAAGAGCAAAGTATAATAGAATTTGCAGATATTGGTGAACATTTATATCAACCTGTTAAAACATATTCTTCAGGAATGTTTGCAAGACTAGCATTTGCCTGTGCTATTAATGTAGAGCCAGAAGTTTTAATTGTTGATGAGGTCCTTTCAGTTGGAGATATGGCATTTCAAGAAAAATCTATTACACGAATGAAAGAGATTAGAAATAATGGTACAACAATTTTATTTGTTTCACACTCATTACCCGCAATTAGAAACTTTTGCAGTCGTGCTATTTGGATGAGAGATGGGCAAATTGTATTAGATGGAGAAACAAGCTTTGTAACAGAAGAATATAAAACATATATGATAGATAATCCAAGAGAAAAGCAAGTTCAAGAAAAAATACAAATAATGGAACAAGAAAAAAAGAAAAAAAAGCAAGAAGATAAAACAATTAAAATTTTAAAAGTTGAAACTGATAAAAATGAATATAATTTATTTGATGATATATCAATAAAAATAGCAGTTGATAATTTAAAACATATTGACCAATATGGTGCAGGAATAATAATAACAGACACAAAAGGAGAAATGGTAACAGTTATAAATTCAATTAGAATTGATGAATATATAGGAAAAGATGAAAAACAAATTACATTTAAAATAAATAGAAACAATTTTGCTGAAGGAACTTATTATGTTACAGTATCAATTTGTGACGAAAAAATTATGTTTAGTTATGATAAAATAGACTATGCAACAAGCTTTAAAGTGAGAGTACCAAAGAATAGCTTTGGCGTACTCCATTCAGAAGGAATGAGTAGCTGTGATTATGAAATACTAAAATAACATAAATTGAAAAATTCCATATTTAGGAGAGGAATAAAATTATGAAAAAAGTATTAATAACCAATTTCGGAATTGTACAATTTACAGGTTCTGAAATAAATACTTCTACAATTGCAAAAAGATTAAAAGAAATAGGATATGAAGTGTATTTAGGGGTAATTGAAACAGATTCTCCACTATATGATGTTGTAAAAGAAAACTTTGACCATGTGATATATTTATTAGAAAATGATTTTGACTTTGCTCGGAATAAAATTTGATTTAGTTTGGGTACATCATTCATTTTTACTTGATTGGTTGATTTTTGAAAAAGGGCTAAAGGCAAAAAAAATAATAACAAGTTCTTTATCACCAAAAGAGCCATTTGAATCAGCACCTATTTATGCAAATGAACTTTCTTTAAGCATAGCAAACTCACCAGAAACATATGAGCAATTAAAAGAAGTTGAAGATATAAAAAATATATATTTATTTGAAAATTATTCATTTTCTTCATATTTTAATAAAAACATAAATATTAAAGAATTAAAAAATATAGCTGTTGTTTCTAATCACATACCAGAAGAAGAAATGCAAGCTATTGACTTATTAAGACAGAAAAATTATAAAGTAGATATTTATGGATTTGCAGGAAATCAAACCTTAATAACAAATGAAATATTGGAAAAGTATGATTGCATTATTACAATTGGTAAAACTGTACAATATGCTATGTCTTTGAAAATACCTGTATATATATATGATATTTATGGAGGAGATGGATATTTAACTATTGAAAATATGGAACAAAATAGAAGCCATAATTTTTCAGGTAGAGGCTTTGAGAAAAAAGATGCAAATACTATTGCTAATGAAATCATAGAAAATTTTGAAAAAGAACTTGAACAATTAGAGAATATAAAACAATATGCACTTTCAAACTTTAATTTTGAACAAAAGATAGATGAAATATTGCACAAGGTAGAAGAAATGCCAGAAGTTGATTTAAATGCAATAAGAAATAAATATAATAAGTTTAAAAGAAATATGCTTACATCAAAAAGACTTGCAGAAAGGGAAGATAGACGAAGAAGAGAAATATTAAATCAAAAAACAATTGAATTTTATCAGATAAAAGAAAAAGAATTAGCAGAAAAGCAAATAGAAATAGATAACAGAGGATATATAATGAATAAGCAAGAGGAAGAAATATCAAAACTAAAAGAAGAAAAAAAAGAATTGGAATTAAAGATCAAAGAAATTAAAAATTCTAGAAGTTGGAGATATACCCGAATTTTTAGAAATAAAAATAATAAGGATTGAAGATGATTATTATGAAAAAGATTAAATATTTATCAATTATTTTTATATTATTATTGTTTTTTATACCTAGTAATGCAAAAACAGCTACAAATGAGAAAACATATCTTTGGATAGATTATCCAAAAACATCTCAAATAAATCAGACTGAAATGGAAGTAAACGGATGGGTAATGTCAACATATAGTAATAAAAAAGTAAAAATATATGTAGATGGAAAACAAAGACAAGAAAAAATAGAAACACGAGCAAGAGGAGATGTACATGCAGCAATAAAAGGATATGGAACAATAAAGGAAAATCCAGAGCCAGGATTTAAGTCAATATTAAATTTAAAAGATTTAAATGATGGAATACATACATTGAAAATTGATGTTATATCAGACAAAGGAGAAACTCTTGCAACATA
>CANQWU010000010.1 GCA_947627605.1 uncultured Clostridia bacterium | reverse complement strand
TTCAAGCTCTTAAAACTTCTTACTTTTTTTCGTGTAAAAAAATTTTTAAAAAATAAATTTACTTTTCGGTACTTTTTCATTTCTGAAATGCACCGCTTAGGTTTATTCTCTAAAGGATTTTATTGTTTATTTTTCAATGTACTTTTAATCCGCTTCTAACGGAACGTTTTGTATTATACTATACCTTTTTTATTTTGTCAACACCTTTTGACAAATTTTTTTAAAAAATTTTTGACCTATATTTAGGGCAAAATAAAAAACTAGTAATTGATGTTTTATTTTATTCATTACGTTATAAAATTATTACTAATTTTTTTCGTTTTTTAACTTTTTCGTCAGTTGAAAGGTACTTTTTTATCATAACATTCTTTAAAGTTTTTGTCAATAGATTTTTTGAAAAATTTAAAGTTTTTATGTTATGTTTTTATATTCACCTGACGCTTTTTAATAATAGCATTTTCTCATTGTTATGTCAATAGTTTTTATGTAGGTAATTTATTCCAGTCTCTATCTACTTATATTTCAACTAATATAAGGTCATCACCTATGCATTTTATATTTTGCCATGGTATTTCAATATCATTATTTTGTGTGAATAAATTTATAAATTTATTATTTCCTGGAACTATAATAGATGTAATTTTTCCTGTTCCTAAATCTGCACATACGTCTTGCACAAGTCCAAGTCTTCTTCCATCTGTTATATTGATAACTTCTTTATGCTTAAAGTCTAATCCCTTATCTCCCATAAAATCACCTTCTGTATTTTTTCTTCTTATATTATATGCAATTCATTTCATTTATTTACTATTTTAAAAGAAAGTAGCCACTGAAAATATTTTTTCAGTGGCTGGGTGTTACATTCTTGAAAGCTCAAGTTTCACCATTTCGATGAGTTTTTCTTTCTCTGAGGTTGAAATCGGCAATGCGATTTTTTCGATAAGATCGTTTGCCTGCCAATCATAAAGTCCTCTAAGTTTCATCCGATGTGCTATTTCTTTTGCTTTCTGTTCCATGTTCATTTTGTCCTCTTTCTACCTAATTTTAATATAAATCAGGATTTGTTTGCTAGGTCTTTAGCTATATATATTTTATCATATTTTACATAATTTTGCAAATTACTTTTTAGTTTCCTCTTGGAACTAAAGCTGCTACTCTACCCGCAAAATCCATAAAGTTTTGAGATTGGATAATAACTTTTCCTGGTCCTGTTAATCTTGTTAAGAATAGTCCCTCTCCTCCTAAAAATATGTTTTTAAGTCCTTTTACAGTTTCAACTTCATATGATACAGTTGGTTCAAACCCTACTACATTTCCTGTATCTACTTTTAGAACTTCTCCTGCAGCTAATTCTCTAATAACTGGATCACCATCTATTTCTAAAAATAACATACCTTTTCCTGTTGCTTTTTGTAAGATAAATCCTTCTCCTCCAACTAATCCTGCTGAAAATCTTTTTGTGAATTCTGCTTTTAGTTCTATACTTTCTTCTGCACATAAGAAAGCACCTTTTTGTAATATCATTCCTGATGGTAATTCTGACATATTTATTGGCATAACATCTCCTGGTACAGTTGTAGCAAATGCTACTTTGGCTCCATCTACTTCAGCTGTATAAGAGCTCATAAATATAGATTCTCCTGTGAACATTCTTCCTAAGCTCTTCATTACACCTCCACGTGCATTTGTTGACATTTGAATTCCTTGAGTTTGCCAAGCCATTCCTCCACTTTGTGTATACATTCCCTCTCCTTTATTTAAAGTTACTTCAACTGTTGGTACTGTTTTTCCTAAAACTTCGTATTGCATTTTTAATTCTCCTTTCCTTATTATATATTATTATAAATAATAACTAATATGTTTTTAACTCATATTTAAGTAAATTATCCCCTTCGTATATATATTTTATAGTAAAAAATTTATCATTTTCTCTTAATTCTTTCAGAAAAATCGGGTCACCCTCCCACATATTTAGATTAAATATTTCTTTAATTGGTATCCATTCTAAGTCTCCTTCATTGCATTCTATTAACTCACCTTTAAAATCATTACTTGTAAATATATACATATATTCTGTTTCATATTGATTTGAAATATATGTTACAATTCCTCTTAATTTATATGATTTTAAAGTTAACCCTGTTTCTTCTTTTACCTCTCTTTCAACACATTCTTCTGGTGTTTCATTATCTTCAAATTTTCCTCCTATACCTAGCCATTTTCCTGTATTCATATCATTTTTCTTTTTTGTTCTATGTAACATTAGATATTTTTCGTCTCTTTCAATATAACAAATTGTTGTTAGTTTCATACTAATTATTCCTTCTATTTTCATTTTTTATAATTCTATCATATTATTTTTTATTTCGTCAAGAAAAAAACAGGAATGTCAAAAATAAATTTTTCTCCTGTTTTTATTTATATAATCTCTTTATTCTATCTATTGCAGTTTTCTCAAGTCTTGATACTTGTGCTTGTGAAATTCCTATTTCTTCTGCGACTTCCATTTGCGTCCTTCCATCAAAAAATCGTTTAGTAATAATTGTTTTTTCCTTTTCATTTAATTTTTTCATAGCCTGCATAATAGTCATTTTTTCTGCCCACAATTCATCTGTATTTTTACTATCTTTTACCTGATCCATTATATAAATGCTTTCTGCTCCATCGTTATATACTGGTTCTTGTAGAGAAACAGGGTCTTGTATAGCATCTAGGCTAAATGCAATGTCTTCTACTCCTACCTGTAATTCTTTTGCAATTTCTTCTACTGTTGGCTCTTTGTTATTTTCTTTAGTATACCTTTCTTTATATTGTATTACTTTATATGCTAAATCTCTTATTGATCTACTTACTCTTATACTATTATTATCTCTTAAATATCTTTTTATTTCTCCAATAATCATTGGAACTGCATATGTTGAAAATTGTACATTTTGTGATAAATCAAAATTGTCAATTGCTTTAATTAATCCTACACAGCCTACTTGGAATAAGTCATCTGCTGACTCGCCTCTTCCATAAAATCTTTGTATAACACTCAATACTAATCTTAAATTTCCATATATAAATTTTTGTCTTGCTTCTTCGTCTCCTGCTTTTATTTTTATAAATAATTCTTCTTTTTCTTCTTTTGATAATACTGGTAAGTTTGATGTGTTTACCCCACAGATTTCTACTTTGTGTATCAAAAGAAAAACCTCCTTTGGAATTACTATTTTGTAAATTTAGTATTTCCAAATTTGGTTTTTTTATGCTTTTCTTATTATATTTATTCTAAATTTGTTCCACATTCACTGCAAAATTTAGCATTTGGCTCATTAATTGTCTTACATTTAGGGCATTCTTTTTTAGTATTTTTTGGTTTTCCGCAACTTACACAAAACTTTCCTTCATTCACAGTTCCACAATCACATTTCCATTGTGAAGAATTCTGTTCTTTGCTTAAATCTATTGTACTATTTTGCGTATTTTGCCAAGGTCCTGTTGCAGTTCCTCCTACTATTCCATTACTTGACATATTCATCATACCAATTCCCATAAATCCATTCATAGCTCCGTTACTGTTGCTTGCTGCATCTTTAACTGCATCTGCATATGCACCTACTAATTTTCCTTGTTGCATATATGCATTTGAACTTAATTCATAATTATCTATTTTGGTTTTTGATTCGTCATCTAGTGTAACAGATTCTACTGCAAATCCTAGAATTGTCATTCCTCTTTTTCTCATATCTGCATCAAATACATCTTCATCCATCATTTGCTTGATTTCATCTGTTTGACTAGGCATTTCTAATACTGGCACTTTGTATTTTTCAGTTCCTAATTCATTTACAACATTTTGAAATGCTGCCATTACTTCTGTTCTTACCTGATCTATTAATTGTTCCTTTTTATATACATCTGCAGTTCCTGCTATTTCTGACATAAACACTGCTGGATTTGTAATTTTAAAAGTGTACTTTCCAAAACATTTTATTTGTACCCTTAAAGGTGTTATTGTATTTGTCATTTGATTTGGTATTGGATGTGACCAATCTTGAAACGGAATTGGTGATGCTGTTCCAAATTTATTATCTATAATTTCTTTTATATTAAAGAAAAATATAGCCTGCAGTTTGCTAGTTGCACCATTATATGTAAATCTTTGCCACATTTCTTTAAAAGTTTTTCCAAAATCTCCTGCAAAAAATGATGGTGATGTTGAAGAATCAAATTCATATACTCCTTCTTCTGCTGTTGCATCAATAACCTTACCATTATCATAGATAATAGCACATTGCCCTGGTCCTACAATAATTGTACTTTTGTTTGTAATAACTCCTGTTGGTGTTGTTTTTTTAACCATCAAAATTTCGTTATTCATATCCTCACATCTAATTGCTTCTTTCCATTGGTCTTTTAATGTGCTTCCTATAGCACTTACTCCTGCTTTGATTAGTCCCATAATTATTCCTCCTTATTTTCTTTCTCTTTCTAAATTTGAAAGTACCCAATTATATTCTCCTGTTGTTATAACGCTTCCACAATACTCACATTCTCCTGCTGATGTGATTTGCGTTGGTGCACCACAATTTGGACAGTTTGTAGTGTTTACTTGACTAGTTCCTTCTTTTGTTTGTATTCCTTTTTTTCTAATAAATGTTAATAAATATGTATTGACATATTCTGCATTTTTATTTCCTTTTATTACTCCTTTTGTTGTAGCATCAATAATATAATCTGCCATTCTAGAATTCAATCTAACCACTAGTATATCTTTATCTCCTTCTTGTCTGAAGTCGAACAATTGAGCATAATTCACGCAGATTCTGTCCATAACATTAATTTGGTTATTATCAATGTATCCTTGTAATTGATTTTTATGCTGTTCATATAATTCGTTTGTTTCAAATACACGGATTACTGACCAGTCTCTATCTGTCCATGCTTGTTGTAGTTTTACAAATAATGTTTTTGCTGATGCTATAAATTCTTCCTTATTAAATAATGGATCAATTTGTTTGATTTTTTCAAGAGTTTGTTGCTCCTTTTGTTCATAATTAACTATTGGCTTTGTATTCAAGTTTTGATTAAATCCTTTTCTGTTTTTATGAGCTATTATCATAATAATTGCATATATCATGAAAATCATAGCTATGGCTGGCCCTATTTTTGAAAATATAAAGATTGGCATACCTGAACTATATGAACCATGTGAACTATACGAGCTACCTGAGTCCCAAGAGTCTCCCCATGATCCACTACTGCTACTGCTCCACGAATCGCTACTACTCCATGAGCTTCCTCCGCTGTCATATGATTCAAAACTCCCTACATCTGCTTCAACTTTTATAGTACAAAAATTTATGCAAAATATCATAATAAGAAATAAAATTATTCTTTTTAATCTTATTTTCATCAATATTGTCCTCCCAAGTATTTTCATATTTATTATATATTTTTTTGCCGATTTTTGTCAATGGAATTATTATTTTTTAAATAAAAAATAATAGAGAAATTTATATGTAAAATTTCTCCTTTAATTTATTAATTTTTATTTTCTAAAGTATATGTTTTTCATTCAGTGAATTCAAAATGACTTTGTCACTGCTTAATCCTATATATTCTACTTCAAATATGAATTTAATTACTTTGATTGCATTGCCTGTTTTTATAGTATTATTCATTTTTATTTGTTTTGTTGCTATACATACTATTTAGTATTCTCCATATTACTGAAATTTAGCTGTTTTATCCAATTTTACTAGTTATATCCTTTTTCATTTTTCCTATAATTTTCTTCTCAAGTCTCGAAATATAGCTTTGTGATATTCCTAATTCATCTGCTACTTCTTTTTGTGTCTTTTCCTTTCCTGTCTTAAATCCGAAACGCATTTCCATAATATTTTTTTCTCTATCATTTAATTTTAGAATAGATGCTCTTAACAATGTTTTATCAACTTCGTCCTCTAAATTTCTTGATGTAATATCTGAATCTGTTCCCAATATGTCAGATAATAGTAGTTCATTTCCATCTCCATCTTTATTTAATGGTTCATCAATAGAAATTTCTCCTTTAATTTTATTATTTTTTCTTAAAAACATTAAGATTTCATTTTCAATACAACGAGAAGCATATGTTGCAAGTTTAATATTTTTATCTGCTTTAAATGTATTTACTCCCTTCATTAGTCCGATTGTTCCAATAGAAATTAGATCCTCTATTCCTATTCCTGTATTTTCAAATTTTTTTGCAATATATACAACCAGTCTTAAATTTCGTTCCACTAATGTTTGTTTTGCTATCATATTATCTTCTTCTACTAATTGTTTTATATATTTTTCCTCTTCTTCTGGTGAAAGTGGTGGCGGAAGAGTTTGACTTCCTGCTATATAAAATATTGGTAAATACTCTATTTCATTATTTTCATTTATGTATTTTGCACATATTGTGCCTAGATTGTTTATACTATTTTTTATTAATTCAAAAATCTTCATAATAATCACATTCCTTTCAAATGTTTATATAAGTTCAATTCCTACTAATGCTCTATACTCTCCTCTTTTAGTCAGAGATTTTGTATATATACCAATAATTACATTATTTTTTTGCAGTTTTTCTCCATCTTTAATAATTTCAATTTTATCTGCTTTTATTCCTAATAACATTCCATTTTGTTTTCCTAAGGAAGAATATGGTATTAGTTTTAATTTTGTTATATATTTATTCTTTATTTCTTCTGTTACATCTTCGATTTCACCTCCTATAATATTATCTATATTTTGCAAAATTTCATTTGGCAATATTTCTTCTAAAAGAGTAGCTTCCACAATAATTACTGGTGTTCCTGTAATTGGCTCTTTTAGCATATTTCCTGTATCCACCATTGCTCGTGCTATAACACTCTTTCCATCTATATATATTTTTACTTCATAATATATATCTTTTTTTGAAATTTTAGTTTTTACAATTTTAAATGCTGTAATTAAAATAGCAGATGCTATTATTGCTCCTATAAATATACTTTTCAAAGGATATGTTCCTAAAAATAGTCCATTTTTCATAAGAATTTCTTGTGGCTTTACAACATATATCAATGCAAATGCGACTCCTCCAAATATGAAAGAAGTTGTGTAAAATATCAAAGTTTGCTTTGCTAATATTTTTATATTTTTTGGTTTATATGCAATATAAACCATAATAATTGATAAAGTTATTTTTAAGAAAGGATTAGAATAAATTGCTAATTTTGATATATATGACATAACTGAATAAATTGCTCCGTATGGTGCTGGATATAAAGATTCGTATATGTTTAAGTTGAATTTTTAAAATAATTGCTGTTGCATATATAATAATACTATTCATAATAAGATTTTCCAAAATGACAACATCTATATAAATTGTCATGTGTATCACCTGAAATTATTCTAGCACAAGCATATTAAAAATGTTGTCTTTTCTTATTGTAGAAAAAAAGAAATAATCGACAAAAAAACCGCTCTAAATGAACGGTTTTCCTTAATATTTTTTAATTACATAGTTTTATTTTTATTCTTTCTTAAAAATGCTGGTATATCTAAATCATTTTGTGATGAATTAGTTTCTGATGTTGAAGGAATTGAATTTATTTTCTTTTCCCAAGTTTTTGGAACTACATTATCTACTCCAATACTAGTAATTGGATCATTTTTTTCAAATCCTGTTGCAATAACAGTAATTTGAATTTCATCTTGCATTGATGGATCTGTTACTGTTCCAAAGATAATATTTGCTTCTGGATCTACACTGCGTTGAACAAGTTCTGCTGCTGTATTAACTTCGTGTAGTCCTAAGTCTTCTCCACCTGTAATGTTAATTATAACACCTTTTGCTCCTTCAATTGAAGTTTCCAATAATGGACTTTGAATTGCTTCTTTAGCTGCATCTTCTGCTCTATTTTCTCCTGAAGCTTTTCCTACTCCCATATGTGCCATTCCTTGATTTAGCATAATAGTTTTTACATCTGCAAAGTCTAAATTTACTAATCCTGGTACTGCAATTAAATCTGATATACCCTGAACACCTTGTCTTAATATATCATCTGCTTGTCTAAAAGCTTCAATAATTGATGTTTTTCTATCAATTATTTGTAACAGTTTATCATTTGGAATAACTACCAATGTATCTACTTTACCTTTTAAACTTTCTATTCCTCTTTCTGCTTGTGATAGTCTTTTCTTACCTTCAAATGTGAATGGCTTTGTAACAACTCCTATTGTTAAAATTCCCATTTCTTTTGCTGTTGCTGCTACTATTGGTGCAGCTCCTGTTCCTGTTCCGCCACCCATTCCAGCAGTAACAAATACCATATCAGCTCCTCTTAATACTTCAGCTATTTCTGATTTACTTTCTTCTGCTGATTGTGCACCTATATCTGGATTGGCTCCAGCTCCTAGACCTCTTGTTATTTTTTCTCCTATTTGTATCTTTGCTCCTGCCTTAGATTGTTGCAATGCTTGTCTATCAGTATTTACTGCAATAAAGTCAACACCTTTAATTTCGGCTTCAATCATTCTATTAACAGCGTTATTTCCTGCACCACCTACTCCTATTACTTTTATTGTTGCAGTCCCATCCATCATTGTTACATTGTTGTTATCCTCGTACTCCATCATTTTGTTTTCCTCCCTTTATTATATTTAAAAAATTAATATCTTCCTCTTCTTTATATGGCTATACCACATTTATCATGAGTAAAAAAATTCCTTTACTTTATCAATAATGTTTTTTAATATATTCTCTGTTGATTTGGTATTTACATTGCTTGTTACTGTCTTAGAAAATGGTCTTGAAGCAATGTATCTAACAAGTGAATAACTAGTCCTATATGTAGGTCTAACCGTACTTATTAGCCTTCCTGTCGAAATTTTCACTGGAATATTTAGAGTTATTTTTCCGGCTACATCACTTTTATTAATGTTTATAATGCCTTGTCCTGTTAAAATTACATTATTAATTTTAGATTTAATTCCTTGATTTGTAACTTTTTTATTAACTATTGAAAAAATTTCTTCTATTCTTGCTTCAATAATTTCAATAAGTTCTGAGCTTTTAATAATTTTATTCTTGTTAGGATCTTTACAAGTATTAAGTATTATATCATTGTCATTATCAATTAGAGATTTCAAAGCAAGTCCATATTGTCGTTTTAATTTATCTGCTTCTTCTTTAGTTATATTTAATACTAATGCAATATCACTTGTAATATTATCTCCACCTACTGGTATAGAATCTGTATAAATAAATGCATCGCCTTCAAAAACTCCTATGTCAGTATTTCCTGCACCTATATCTAATAGCATAATATTATCATGCATCTCATTTTTATCCAAAATTAGATTTCTTTCTGCCAATGTTGTTGGTACAATACCATCAATATCCAAGCCAGCTTTTTTAAAAATAGCTGTTATTTGTCTAACATAGTCTTTTTCTGCTAATATTACTTGCGCATCTATTGTAAAACTACTACTTAAATTTCCTACCGGGTCTGCTACAACAGTTCCATTTTCTAATGTAATTTTGTCTGGTACAATATCTATTAATGTTTTTGATTCAGGAATTTCTATATCTTTTACCTGCAAAATAGCACTTTGCATATCTTTCACAGATATTCCTGAATACTTGTCTTTAACATCCTTTGTTACACTATTTTGAACAATTGTAACATATTTACCTGGTATAGTTACATATGCAGAATTTATTTCTAAATTTGTTTCTTCTTCAGCATCTTTAATTGTTTTGGATAGACTAAGCGTAACCTCATCTTCATTAATAATTTTGCCTTTTTTTAGTCCATTGCATTTATAAAATGTATTACTGATGATCTCGATTTGTCCAAAGTTATTAACTTCTCCCACAACAGTTGCAACCTTGGTTGTGCCAATGTCTACGCCAACTATAATATCACCGATTGCCAAGTTAATTCCTCCAATATTTTGTATTTAATTTATAGAGTATTTATATTACATTTTTTTCAAAAAGTCAATAGAATTTGTTATATTTTTGTAATCTTTTTGTAATCTTGCTGTAATATTGTCGTTTTCTCTTTGTTTCCAACATTTTTAGCCTTTTATATAAAAAGAAGAATTACTTTTGCAATTCTTCTTATCTATCTTTTGTTTTTTCATTATGTCTGTTTTTCATCCGCTACAGTTATATTTTCTTTTTGCTCTGGCTTATTTTTATGCATTTCTTTAACTCGATTTGTCCACTTTTCAACATAGTATCTTCTAATTGTTCCTAAATTCATAAACATTCTCCACACAAATACAACAATTGCAGCTAAATAAATATCTACATTTAATTTTTCTCCCAAGATAGTTAATAAAATTGCTAAAACAGCATTTCCAAAAAAACCTGATATGAAAATTTTTATATCAAATTTCTTGTTAATTACTGAAGCAATTCCTCCAAATACAGAGTCAAGAGCTGCAATAATTGCAATTGCTAAATAACTAGAATATGTATAAGAAATTGTAGGTGCATTCATTCCTATTATTGCTCCTAATAGACATCCTATAATAATTGCAAAAACAACCATTTTATTTTCTCCTTTTCTATTCAATATACTTTGCTTTTATTTCTTTATTATAACTTGGTATTTGTACTTTATCTTCTTTTTCTATTTCAACATTATGTCCTAATTTTAATAATTTATCCGCTTCTCCTCCATTTCCAAGTAGAGCACTTTCTAAATATGTTTGATTTCCAATTGCCTTTATAACATATGGGGCAAATATTCTTTGTTGATTTACGCGAATAATTGTATCTCTTATTAATACAATATCTGACATATTAATTATTCTTTCATTATTGATACAAATTGCTTCTGCCCCAGCTTCTTTTAAGCTATTTACAATCATATTTAAATTGTCTGATGTTATTGAAGCTTCTGCTGAATCATTTTCCTTTAATGTAACAACAACACCTGGTCCTTCTACTTCTGTATTTCCTAAAAGAAGATTTACACCGAGCTAGTTCTTTCCAAACTAATTCTGCCTTTTCGCTATCTGATGCTTCTTTTTCATTATATTCTTTCAATGTTTCTGCCTTTTGTTGATATTGTAATTCCGCTTCTTCATAATCTGCTTTCCAATTAGCTAATTCTGTTCTTAGTTCTTCTTCTCTCATTATTTCTAGTTCATTTATATCTGCTTGGTTAACAATTTTAAATTGCATAAACATAATTGTTGCTAATGCTAAACAGGCTATTCCTATCGTAATAGTTACAGTGATTTTACCTTTCTTCATATTTCTTGTATTCCTTTCTAGTTAATGCTTTTTGCATATTTATAATTTATGATTCCTGAATATTTGGGAATAGTTACGTTATTCGATTTTTTAAGATCTGCCGTCAAACCTGCTTCTCTCATTTTTTCTAAATATCCACCTGTTCTATCTAAGTTTACAAGATTTTCTGGCAATCCTATTGCTTTTATAGTAAATGGTGATCCTATTTTTTCTCCATTTACAGTTATGATATTTCCTCCGCATTCAATAGCTGTTGTTGATACTATTCTTTGTTCGTTTACTGATATGGCTTCTGCTCCAGCATTTTTTAATTCATTTATAATATAAAATATGTCCAAATCATGTACTACTAACAATGATGGGTCTAGGACTTTGCTAGATTCTATTTCACTATCTGCCAGTTTAATGATTACTCCTGGTCCTGTTACTTCAGTTGTTCCTATTAGCTTGTTTCCTTGTTGAATTTGATTTCTTGCATCTTCTAAATCTGCATTCTGATTAGTTGCTTCTTCTATATTTTTTTCTAATTCATCATCTATCTTTTCGATTTCCTTTAGAGTATTTTCGTATTTTTCTCTATATTTCAACACTTCTGCTCTTAAATTATTTTGGTCATAATTTTGTCCTTCAGCTGTGCTATATTTCTTTACTGTTTTCATTTGAATACAAATTCCCATCGTTAATGCCAAACACATAATCCCCAATACAATACTAATAATTTTTTTATTTACCATTTTTTTCTCCTTTATACTTTTTGTTTAAAGCGAGGTCTAAAATTATTATTTAAATCTCCATTTACATAGATTTCTCCTTCTATTCCCTTGTTGTCATTTATTATAGCTTGTATCCATAAAACTTTATTACTTAAATTAGATTTATCTCCTAAATAAACCGTTTTCTTTTCCTCTTCAATCCTTATAGAATATTCATTTTTATTAGTTATATCAATACTATCAATACTTTGTTCCATATTGTTATTTTTCCATGCAATCATAAGTTGAATTACTGTTTCTAATTTCTCTAGATCTTCAGTTTTTAATCGATTTCCAGGTTTGATTTCTTCTTCTGGCATTGTAATTCCTTGTATGGTTGGTAATTCTAATTTACTATCTGAAATTTCTAATATATACCCTTGATTATTTATATATGCATATTCATTCATAAATTGGATATTAAAATTTCTTTCTCTTTCTTGTACTTGTATTTGTACAGTGCTTGGTAATATCCTTTTTACTGTTACTTTATCAACATATGGATGGTCTTTTATTTGTTGTTCTATTTGTAAATTTATAAATTTAAATATATTTTGGTCTTTAGATAATTGTGATAAACTAATGATTGTATCTGTAGGAATTATTGAGTTTCCTACAACTTGTACTTCTTGAATATTAAATATAGGTGATAATAATGCAAATGCTATTCCTCCTGCTAGTAGTCCTAAAATAGTTGTCCATTTTACGATTTTCATAATACGTTTTCTTCTTTTTTGTTTTTGTTTTTCTTGCTGTTCTAGCTTCTTTTGAAGCATTTGTCTTTTTCTTTGATTGTTTTTATTTGTCATTCCTATTACGGTTTCTGTTTCAAAATCGAATTCTTGTGAATTTAGTTCTAAATTTTTTTGTTTTTCTTTAATACGTTTTTCTCTATCTTTTTCTTTCTTTTTTTGCTCTTTTAATGCATCTTTTTGTCTTTTTTCGAGTGGTTCGTTATAATACAAGCTATTCAATTTTTTCACCTCCACCGACATACATTTTTTTCCTTTTTATTCTATCATAAATAAAAAAAAGACGCAATATAATAATTTAAAAATATTACGTCTTTTTCACAATAATTTTCATATTAAATTTGTTACCTCTATATCTCCACCTAGCATCCTAATTTTTCTATCAAAATTTTCATAGCCACGTAAGATATATTCTATATTTTCAATTATTGTTGTTCCTTTAGCAGATAGTCCTGCTAATACTAAGGCTGCTCCTCCTCGTAAGTCTGTTGCTTTAACAGTTGCTCCATATAATTTTCTTGTTCCTCTAATAATTGCACTCTTTCCTTCCACTGTTATTTTTGCTCCCATTTTATTTAGCTCTTGCACATATT
This sequence comes from uncultured Clostridia bacterium, assembly GCA_947627605.1. GTDB lineage: Bacteria > Bacillota > Clostridia > TANB77 > CAG-508 > CAG-269. The sequence goes on along the minus strand of CANQWU010000010.1, from coordinate 33,791 downwards.
TATATCTGTTTTCGAATATGTTCTCTACAATTATTGTAGTTCCTTTAGCTATTGTAAATATTGTTGCCATTATTGATTGCATATCTGTTGGAAAACCTGGATATGGCATCGTTTTTATATCAACTGCTTTTAATTTTTTTGGTGCTTGCAGGCTTATTGTTTCTCCTTGTATTTGAATTTGACAACCTGCTTCTTCTAGTTTGTTTATTACTGGAGTAATATGCATAGGATTTGTTTTCTCAAGTTTAACCATTCCTCCTGTAATTGCTGCCAAACATAAAAATGTTCCTGTTTCAATTCTATCTGGCATAATATTATAACTAATTTCTTTTAATTTTTTTACACCTTCTACTTCTATTTTATCTGTTCCTGCACCTTTAACTTTTGCTCCCATTTTATTTAAAAAATCTTGTAAGTCGATAATTTCTGGTTCTCTTGCTGCATTTGTAATCATAGTTTTTCCTTCTGCTAACACACTTGCTAAAATTGCATTTTCTGTTGCTCCTACACTTGGAAAGTCTAAGTCTATTTTATTTCCTATAATTTTTTCTGCTGTGCAAGTAATACTACCATAATTTTGATTTATACTAATTCCCAATTTTTCAAATGCCTTTAAGTGTAAATCTATTGGTCTTGAGCCAATATCACATCCTCCCGGATATGAAAAAGTTGCTGTTTTATATCTTCCTACAATAGCACCAACAATAATAACTGAAGAACGCATTTTGTGCATTAACGTGTCTGGTATTTCATATTTATCAATATTCCTTGTATCTATAATAATTTTGTTTTTCTTTTTTTGTACCGTTCCACCCAATATTTTAATAATTTCATACATCATTTGAGTATCTTGTATATTGGGTACATTGTATAAGGTAGTGCTTCCTTTGGCTAGGATTGTTGCTGCAATAATCGGTAAAGCCGCATTTTTTGAACCTGAAATTTTAACAGTTCCCTCTAATTTATTCCCTCCTTTTATTATGTAGCTTGACATCAGTTCTCCTCCTTTTACGTTTTTCTATATATTATGTTTTCTTTACGTAAAAAGTGAGTAGATTAATTATCTAATATTTGAAGTAATAAATTACTTAAGTTTGATGTTTATTATTTTAATAATCAATCAAAACGCAAAAAAGAGAATTATAAAGTTCTCTTTTTGTGATAATATTTTAAATAATTAGCTAGTATTGTTGCCATTCCTCTAATCTTTGTTTACAAATTTCTATTGCTTTTCTTCTACTACTAATTTGATTTTTTTCTTCTGCTGAAAGTTCTGCTAAAGTTTTACCATTTTCCAATTCAAAAATTTCATCAAATCCAAATCCATTATTTCCTCTTGGTCTTGTTGCAATATATCCTTCTAAAGTTCCTATTCCACAAATTGCATTTTCTCCTTTTGCTATACTAACAGCAGCTATAAATGTAACCTTTCTTTTTTCTTTTGGCACACCTTCTAATTTTTTTAGTATTTCTTGGTTTCTTTCTTCTTCTGTTCCTTTATACCATCTTTTTGTTTTAACTCCTGGAAATCCTTTTAAATATTCAATTTCAATTCCTGAATCATCTGCAATACACATTTTGCCATTTAGTTGTTTTGAAGTTTCTTTAGCTTTTTTTATTGCATTTTGTTCAAAAGTTTCTCCATCTTCTTCTACTTCTATATTAACTCCTAATTCTTTTAAAGAAGTTATTTTATATTCTTTTAAAATTTCTTGTACTTCTTTTATTTTTCCTATATTATTAGATGCAATTATTATTTCTAGCATACAATCATACAATCCCTTCCTGCTCCTGTACCAATAAATTTAATTGGTGTTTTTACAATTTCTTCAATTCTATTCAAGTATTTTTTTGCATTTTCAGGTAAATCTTCTCTTCTTTTTATATTACTAATATCTCCAAAGTTTCCTTCAAATTCTTCATAAATTGGCTCACATTTTGCCATTTCATAAACATCTGTTGAATATTGCATTGTAACTTTTCCGTCTTTTTTATATCCAACACATAATTTAATTTTATCTAATTTTCCTATTGTATCAACATGATTAATTGCTAATCCAGTCAATCCATTTAACATTACTGCATACTTTAAAGCAACTAAATCTAGCCAACCACACCTACGTGGTCTTTTAGTAGTTGTTCCATATTCATGTCCTAATTCTCTAATTTTATCCCCTATCTCATTATCCTGTTCTGTTATATATGGTCCTTCTCCCACTTTTGAAGAATATGCTTTTAATACTCCATATACTTCTCCAATATATCTTGCTCCAATTCCTGTTCCAGTGCAAACTCCTCCTATTGTAGGATTTGAAGAAGTAACAAATGGATAACTTCCAAAATCAATATCTAATAATGTTGCTTGTGCACCTTCACACAAGATTTTTTTATCTTGTTCAATTGCTTCATGTAACATTGCAACAGTATCAACAACATATTCTTTTAACATATCTGCATAAGAGTTATATTCTGCTATAAGTAAATCTGCATCTATTAGTTCATGTCCATATGTTTTAAAAATATTGTTTTTTACTTCTATATTTTTTCTAACTTGTTCTTCATATCTTTTATTTACGAAATCTCCCATTCTAATTCCGCATCTTTCATATTTGTCACAGTAAGTAGGTCCTATTCCTCTGCATGTTGTTCCTATTTTTCCATTTCCTCTTAATTCTTCTTGTAATTTATCCATTTCTACATGATATGAGAAAATAACATGTGCTTTATCACTAATACGTAAATTTTTAACATCATAACCATTCTCTTTTAAATTTTTTATTTCCTCCAATAGAACTTTTGGATCTACAACTACACCATTTCCTATAACTGCAATTGTATTTTTATTTAGAATACCTGAAGGAATTAAATGGAATGCAAATTTTTTTCCATCTATTTCAATTGAATGTCCTGCGTTATTTCCTCCTGAACATCTTACAGCAAAATCTGCTTTTTGTGATAAGTAATCAATAATTTTTCCCTTTCCTTCATCTCCATAAAAACTTCCTAAAACAACATCAGCTTTCATATGCATCTCTCCTTACTACAAATATTTCTATATTTTGCAATTGTATTATATTAACATATCTATTGTTTGTCAATATTTATCTTTTTTGGTATTATTACATTTTTCATTTGTATCTGTGGCTTTATTAGATATTTTTCAATTTTTTTAAGCATACTAATTTCTTCTTTAAAAAATATGGTATTCCATATTCTTTGCATTTTAGAAAACACAGTATCTTTTCTAATAATTAGACCTGTTTCTACTTTCTTATTAACCTGCATTGAAGAAATCATACACACCACCTTCTTTAAACAGTTTTATTATATCAATTTGATTTTATTTATTCAATAGTTTTACTTGCATTTTGCTTAAAAATGCTGTATAATCTGTACATATGTAAGGAGGTCATTATGGACAAGTTATTCATAAAAAATGTATACAAAAATTTTAAACAATATGAAAATAAAGAAATTACTTTAGATGCTTGGGTTAAAACTGTCAGAGCTTCTAAGAATTTTGGATTTATTGAAATAAATGATGGTACTTATTTTAAAAACATTCAAATTGTTTTTAATGAAGATTTAGCAAATTTCAATGAGGTTTCAAAATTAACAATTAGTTCTTCTATTGAGGTTACAGGAAAAGTTGTTATAACAGAAAATGCAAAACAACCTTTTGAAATTCATGCAAATAAAATTACAATTTTTAATGTAAGTGATAATCAATATCCTCTTCAAAAAAAGCGTCATACATTCGAATATTTGCGTACAATTGCACACATTCGCCCAAGAGCAAATACATTTAATGCAGTTTTCCGCGTTAGAAGTGTTTTAGCATATGCTATTCACAAATATTTTCAAGAAAAAGGATTTGTGTATGTTCATACCCCTATTTTAACTTCTAGTGATGCAGAGGGTGCTGGAGAAATGTTTAATGTAAGTTCTTTTGACTTAGCAAATGTTCCAAAGACAGATAGCAATCTAGTAGACTTTTCAAAAGATTTCTTTGGAAAACCTGCACATTTGACTGTTAGTGGTCAATTAAATGCAGAAACTTATGCTATGGCATTTCGTAATGTATATACCTTTGGTCCTACTTTCCGTGCAGAGGATTCTAATACTGTGAAACATGCCGCTGAATTTTGGATGGTAGAACCTGAAATCTGTTTTGCTGATTTAAATGATGATATGGATATGGCTGAAGATATGATAAAATATATCTTTTCATATGTACTAGAACAATGCCCAGAGGAAATGGCTTTTTTCAATGATTTCATTGATAAAGGATTATTAGATAGATTAAATAATGTAATAAATTCTGATTTTGGTAGAATTACTTACACAGATGCTATAAAAGAGTTAGAAAAAGCAAATGATAAATTTGAATATAAAGTTTCTTGGGGAGTTGATTTACAAACAGAACACGAAAGATATCTATGTGAACAAGTATTTAAAAAACCTGTATTTGTAACAGATTATCCTAAAGATATTAAAGCTTTTTATATGAAACAAAATCCAGATGGTAAAACAGTGGCTGCTGCAGATTTATTAGCTCCTGGAATTGGTGAAATAATTGGTGGTAGTCAAAGAGAAGAAAATTATGATAAGCTTATAACTCGAATGAAAGAACTTAATATGCCAATCTCTGAATATGAATGGTACTTAGATTTAAGAAAATATGGAAGTTGTGACCATGCAGGTTTTGGACTAGGATTTGAAAGAGCTATTATGTATTTAACTGGTATGCAAAACATTCGTGACGTAATTCCTTTCCCTAGAACTCCAAAAAATTGTGATTTCTAAAAAATATAGCTAGAGTATATGCTCTAGCTACTTTTTTAACTATTTGTTTCATTTTCTACTTGTTGCACAGTATTTTCTTGTGGAATAGTTTCAGTTTCAAATCCTCTACACCAGTATCCTATTAAAAATCCTATAACAAATGTTATCAGAATTGTTAATATAATCGTTACCTTCTGTTCTGTTTTGTATAATGATTTATCATAATATTTCATGTCCATACCTTCCACCATTCCTTTCTTTATTTTATTTTTTCTATTAAGTCTTGTATTCCTAAGATTTCTTTTTCACCTGTCTTTATATTTTCAAGCTCTAGCTTTTCTCCTTCCTGTTTATCTCCTATTACAATTAAATATGGAGTTCCCAATATCTTGCAATCCTTCATTTTTGCTCCTATTGTAACTGTTTCTCTATCATCTAAAATAGTTCCTATATTTTCTTTTTTTAATAATTCATACAATTTATTAGCAAATTCAACTTTTTGTGGATTTTCCATTTTAGGTACAATTTGTACTTTATAAGGTGCAACTGATTTTGGTAATACAAATCCACAAGGTCCCCATTTAGAATCATTTATAACACACTGTTCATATAAAGCTGCTACTGTTCTACTAACACCTATTCCATAGCATCCCATATAATATAAAGCTTCTTCTCCTTTTGCATTTGTGTATTTTCCATTCATAATTTCTGAATAACGTGTTCCTAGTTGGAAAATATGTGCTAATTCCATTGTGCGGATTTCTTTGAAATTTGAAATATCTTCTATTCCATATTCTTCTTTTAGATATTCTTTATAGTCTTCTCTTTCTAATATCTCTGTATTTAAGCCTATTTTATTTTTTTCATCGTAAAGAATTTTGTCTTCTCCTTGTTCAGATATTAGCATAAATTCTTCTGATTTTTTTCCTCCCATTGCACCATTATCTGCTACAATTGGAATAACATCTAATCCTATCTTTTCAAAAATTTCTATAAATGCATTTCTCACATTTTCATATGATTTTGCCATTGCTTCTTCGTCAATATCAAAGCTATATGCATCTAACATAGGAAAGGCTTTTCCTCTTAATAAAAATCCTCTTGTTCTTATTTCATTTCTATATTTTTCACCAATTTGATAAAATGTAACTGGTAAATTTTTATATGATTTTAATTTTTCTCTTGCAAATTCTAGCATAGCTTCTTCACCAGTTGGTGCTAAGCAAAATGTTCCTTTATTTGATTCTGTAATTAACATTGTTCCATCATTTACATAGTGGTCATATCTTCCTGAATTTTTCCAGATAGTATCTGGTTGCAATGTTGGTAATAATACTTCTATACAACCATATTTATTTAATGTATCAACAATAATTTTTTCAATATTTCTTCTTACTAAAAGTGGTACTGTGTTATATCCAAATAGTCCAGCTCCATATTGAACTAATTGTCCGGTTTGTAATAAAATACTTTGTCCTGGGTACATAGTATCAATATTACTTAATTTCGTTGTCCCCATTCCCGTTTGTGATAGTCTCATTTTTATCATTCTCCTCTATTAAATCTTCTATGACAATTTGCTTATTTGAATCCAGTTTATATTTTGGTAATTCTGGCAAATCTTTTAAAGATTCATATCCAAACATTTTTAAAAATTCATTGTTTGTTTTATATGTCATAGGTTTTCCTGGTAAATCTGATTTTCCAGCTTCTTCAATCAAATTATATTCCATCAATTTATATATACATGCATCTGCCCCTACTCCTCTAATTGCTTCTATTTCTGCTCTTGTAATTCTTTGGTTATATGCAATAATTGCTAAAGTTTCAAGTGCTGCATTAGACAAATTTGATTTTGCTCTTTTGTCAATAATCGGATATATATATTCATAATATTCTTTTTTACTCGATAATTGATAGCTATTTTCTATTTTTATAAGTTCAATACCACTTTGCGGGTTTTCACTTTTTTCTTTTTGTATTTCTTGCAATAGTAGTTCTATCTCTTCTTTTGGTAATTCTAATGCCATCATTAACTGTTCAATACTTACTTCTTTGCCTACTGCAAATAATATAGCTTCTATTATTGCCTTTGGGTTGTCCATAATTTTTCCCTTCCTTTATCTCTTTTTCATATTTTACTATATATTTTTGCTTTTTACAATGTTTTTTTAGAATTTTATTGCCAATTTTTTTCTTTTGTGATAGGATTTAGCAAAAGGAGGTATTCTTATGGATGAAGATAAAAAAAAATTAGAAATCGTTTCTGGTGATGGTAAAAATTTAGATATCTCTCCTGTTTATGGACATTTGAATACTGTTAAACCAAAATGTGATAACAAACCTAAAAATATTGTTATCCCAAAAACTAAAGACAAAAAAGATAAAGACAATAAAGATGAAAAAAATGAAGAAAAAGGAGGCAATACATAATGAGTAATTTAATCGAAATTAGATGGCATGGTAGAGGCGGTCAAGGTGCCAAAACAGCATCTTTGTTATTAGCAGATGCTGCATTCAACACAGGAAAATATATTCAAGGTTTTCCAGAATATGGTCCTGAAAGAATGGGTGCTCCAATTACGGCTTATAACAGAATTAGTGATGACCCTATTACTATACATAGTAATATTTATGAGCCAGACTATGTAGTTGTTGTTGACGACACTCTTTTAGAATCTGTACCTGTTACAGCTGGTCTAAAAGATACTGGTGCTATTGTAATCAATACAACAAAATCTGCTGATTACTTAAAAAAAGTTTTAAATGGCTATTCTGGTGATATTTACACTATTGATGCAAGAAAAGTTTCAATGGAAACATTAGGAAAATATTTTCCAAATACTCCTATGCTTGCAGCAATTGTAAAAGTTAGCCATATTATGGAAGATGACGCATTCTTAAAAGATATGGAAGGCTCTTTCAAGCATAAATTTGCAAAAAAGCCAGAAGTTATTGATGGAAATATGAAAGCTATTGAAATGGCACTAAAAGAAGTAAAAAAAGTAAATTAGAACATATATATGAAAGGAGTTTTATTATGTCAGAAATTACTAATAAAACACCTATGGAGGAAATGACTATAGGTGGAAATATCTATACATCTGGTAATGCAAAAGATTTCAAGACTGGTGATTGGAGAAGCTTAAGACCTGTTTTTCATCCAGATAAGTGCAAACAATGTGGATTATGCTTTCCTGTTTGTCCAGAAAATGCTATACCAGTAAAAAAAGAAGATTTAAATAGAACAGATTTTAATTTTGACTATTGCAAAGGATGTGGTGTATGTTCTAAAGTATGCCCATTTGGTGCAATTACAATGGAGGAAGAAGGTGTTAATGTATGAGTATTAGAGAAAGATTAAGTGGTAATGAAGCTGCTGCTACTGCAATGAAACAAATAAATCCTGATGTTGTTGCTGCTTTTCCTATCACACCTTCAACAGAAATACCTCAATATTTTTCTACATTTGTTGCAAATGGAGATGTTGATACAGAATTTGTTGCCGTTGAAAGTGAACATAGTGCCATGTCTGCTTGTATTGGTGCAGAAGCTGCAGGTGCTAGAGCAATGACTGCTACTTCAGCAAATGGACTATCTTTAATGTGGGAAATGATTTACATTGCTTCTAGTTTAAGATTACCTATTGTTTTATCTTTAGTTAATCGTGCTGTTTCAGGTCCTTTAAATATTCACTGTGACCATTCAGATGCAATGGGAGTTAGAGATGCTGGTTGGATTATGCTATTTTCTGAGAATAATCAAGAAGCTTATGATAATACATTAATGGCTCACCGTATTGCTGAAAATGAAAATGTATTGCTACCTTTAATGATATGTCAAGATGGTTTCATTACTTCACATTCTATTGAAAATATTGAATTAGAAGAAGATAGTGAAGTAAAAAAATTCGTCGGAGAATATCATCCTAAACATTATCTATTAAATGATAAAGAGCCAATGGCTATTGGTCCTTTAGATTTACAAGGATTTTTATTTGAACATAAAGCTCAACAAGCAGAAGCTATGAAAGCTGCTAAAAATGTTATTTTAGATGTTGCAAAAGATTTTGAAAAATGGACTGGTAGACATTATGGTCTATTTGAAGAATATATGTTAGATGATTGTGAAATGGCCATTGTTTGTATGAACTCTACTGCTGGAACAACTAAAGCTGTTGTAAATGATTTAAGAAAAAAAGGAATTAAAGCAGGTCTTTTAAAAATTCGTGTTTACAGACCTTTCCCTAGTGAAGAAGTTGCTAAAGCTTTAAAAGATATAAAAGCAGTTGCAGTTTTAGATAAAGCAGATTCTTTAAATGCTATGGGTGGTGCTCTTTTCCAAGATGTTGCTTCTAGTATGTATGTTGCTGGAAATCAAGTACCAATGGTAAATTATGTATATGGTATTGGAGGACGTGATACAACAACAAAAGATATAGAGTCTGTTTATACTGATTTAGCTGAAATTGTAAAAGATGGAAAAGTAGAAAATCCTTATCGTTATTTAGGATTAAGAAGGGAGGAAAAATAAATGCCTTATAATGTAAAAGAAATTGTTGCAAATAAACCTTCTCGTTTTACTGAAGGACATAGAATGTGTGCAGGTTGTGGTGCTCCTCCTGTTGCAAGACATATAATGAGAGCTTTAAAAGAAGAAGACCATGCAGTTGTTGCTAATGCTACTGGTTGTATGGAAGTTTCTACATTTATTTACCCATACACAGCTTGGACAGATTCTTTTATTCATACAGCTTTTGAATGTGCTGGTGCAACTTTGTCAGGTGTAGAAGCTGCATATGTTTCTATGAAAAAACAAGGAAAACTACCAGAAGACAAACATACAAAATTTATTGCTTTTGGTGGAGATGGTGGTACTTATGATATTGGTCTTCAATCTTTATCAGGTGCTATGGAACGTGGACATGATATGACATATGTTTGTTATGACAATGGTGCTTATATGAATACAGGTATTCAACGTTCTTCTGCTACTCCAAAATTTGCTGACACAACTACATCACCTGCCGGAAAAGTAATTCCTGGAAAAATGCAATCTAGAAAAGATTTAGCAAAAGTTATGGCTGGACATCATTTACCATATGTAGCACAAACTGCTGCATTTATGAATTTCAAAGATTTATATGAAAAAGCTGAAAAAGCTATTTATACTGAAGGTCCTACATTTTTAAATGTATTATCTCCTTGTCCTAGAGGTTGGGGATATGCAACAGAGGATTTAATGTTAATAAATAAATTAGCAATTGAAACTTGCTATTGGCCTTTATATGAAGTAGTTGATGGTGTTTACCATATCACATATAAACCTGCTAAGAAATTGCCTATTGAAGAATTCTTAAAACCTCAAAAGCGCTTTAAACATATGTTTAAACCTGGAAATGAATGGATGATTGAAGAATTCCAAAAAGAAGTAGATAGCAGATGGCAAGAACTTTTGGATTTAGAAGAAATGACAAATAAATAGCATAAAAGAGCCTTATAAAGGCTCTTTATTTATTATTTATCTTTCTCCATTTTCTACAGTCTCTTCATCACTAATTGGTTCTATTAAATTTATCTTACTATTTTCCACCAATTGCTTTGCATAAAAGTCTGATCTTTCCATAATTTCTTCACTTGTAGTACAATCTGAAAAATCAAATTCACTAATTGGATTTTCTTTTCTTTCTACATTTTTTTCTACAATATATTCTTTTAATTTTTTTAATTGCATATCTATTTCATTTATATTGACTTTTATATCACCTTTTCCTACATCCTGTGCAAAAACAATATTATGTATTTTTCCTGCTTTTACATAATCTGATTCTTGGAATTCTTTAAGATATCCTTCTAATGAATCATATTGTGATTGAGTTATCTTGTTTTCTTCTGGTAGAATAACAATCATTCCATCTTTTGTAGCAGCAATAAATAAGTTATTTGCCCTTTCAACCATATATAATCTTTGTCCTAGATAAAAATGACTATGGTCATTAGGATATACTGTTCTAATTAAAATATGTGCCATTCCTGCATGTCCATCTGGTGAAGCACTATAAGGAAAAGTCACACTAATCATTTGTGTTGGTGTCATTACAGATACACTGCAACTTTCATCAGATGTTTTATTAGAAAATAAATCTTTCACATCAAAAATTGCATTTTCGTATAATATGTGTTTTACAATCTCTTTCTTATCAGGTGTTTTATAATTAAAATTTGTATGTTCCATTTTCCTCTCCTTTTATCAAATGTATATTTTATTATATAATGCACTTTCAATTTTTCCTGGAAAAATATCTTCTAGTGTTACTATTTCTGAAATTAAATTTTCTTTTTGCTGTTTCTTTAGATGTTTTAAATGATATTCTAATTTAGAAGCATTAGCTCTGTTTTCACTTTCCCATACAGCTTCTATTTTTATTACATCATGTGAAATAGTATATTTTGCACATTTTTCTGTTTTTTGCATATGTTCTTTTATTCTTCTTTTTATGTCTTTTGTCATTCCAGTATAAATTGAATTGTCTTTACATCTTAACATATATGTATAATACATCTATTTCTCCTTTTGCATTATAACTAGTTTTCTATATAATATCATAAAAAATTATATTTGTAAAATCTATATTGACTTTTCGGTCTATTTCATGTATAACAATGATATCATTAAATGGAGGTGTTTTTTTGGGAGAAGATAATTCTGAAGAAAATGATGAAACAATAGAGGTTACAAAAAATCCAACTAATAAAAAATTAACCATTTTCAATTTTATTTTTATTGCCATAGTATTTGTTGGACTTTTCATTTATATGGTATGTGTTGATGGAATGGATAATATAATTCAATTGCTAAAAAATGTTAATTATTTTTGGGTTATAGCAGGTCTTGGTTGTCTTGTAATTCAATGGTTATGCGAAGCATTTGTATTACATCTGCCTATTAAAAGAATTTATCCAAATCAACATTTTTCAAATTCTTTTAAAGTAAATATGATTGGACAATTATTTAATAATATTACTCCTTTTTCTTCTGGTGGGCAACCAATGCAAGCATATGCTTTTTCAAAATCAGGAAAACGTGTTAGTGATTCTTTATCTGCTATGGCAATTAAGTTTGTTATAACTCAAACTGCACTAGTAATCTTTACACTTGTTGTTGTTATATTTGAATTTCAATTTTTTGCTAGTTTAATGAAGGATTTTTTATGGGTTGCTATCGCTGGTTTTGCTGTTAATATTATTGCTATATTAGTTGTACTATTAGCAGGTTTTAAAAAAAGAGCTATCACAATTATTACTAACCCTGTAATACGTTTTTTAGGAAAAATTAAAATATTAAAACATCCAGATGAAGTAATTGAAAAATTATCACATAGTATTGATAATTTCCGTGAACAATTTATAATTATACGTTCTGAAAAAAAGATGATCTTTAAAATGTTTTTAGTTGCTACTATACAAAGTTTAGCATATTATTCAATTACATATATGGTATATCGTGCTTTTGGAAATGTTGGAATAGGCTTTTGGCAGATTATTCCTGTACAAGCATTTTTATTACTAATAATGACATTTGTTCCTACTCCTGGTTCAGGTCTTGCTGCAGAAGGTGGTTTTCTATTATTATTTCAATCTATTTTTCAAAATGGAACTATAAATATGTCAATTTTGTTTTGGCGCATATACACATTTTATTTACCAATTATTGTAGGAGCCTTATTTCTATTGAAAAAAGACGATTAGTGAAATATCCTGTTCTAAAAGAGCAGGTTTTTTATTTAAAAATTTATTTTTATTGAATAATTTAGAATTAAAAATTTGAATTAAAATTTTATTTATTTTCTTTTAAGTATTTTTCATAAATTTCAAGAAATTGCATCAATTCTATTTCTGTAACACTTCCGATTTTAAAAGAAATTTCTTTGCTGTCTAGTTCTATAAGGTCATCACACTTTACAATACTATCTTTTGCTAAGCAATTATTTTCATTTTTCTTTATCAACTTATTGTATCTATATGTTATCTTATTTATATTTGAAGATAATAGAAATCCAAAGTAATTAAAATCTATTGCTTGTTGCTCCTCATCTATTATTACAAAAAAGTGGTTTGTTCCTTTTTCTCCAGTCTTATATTCATAATTTAATACAAATACTATATCTCCAATATTGTATTGCTTCATTTTATTCCTCCTTTTTGTTTGGAGATATAATAAACAACTTCGTCTTCTGTTAAAGCTGTTTTTTTAGCCAATTCTGTTTTTGAAAATTCTTTATATTTTGTAACTAAGCCTTTTTCTTTAGCTTTTTGCACTAATTTATGTGCTTTTTGTTTATATACTTTACTTACCATTTAATACCTCCTTTTTTATTATTGATAGTATAACACTAATTTATGTAAATTTCAATATTATATTTATATATTTATTTTATCACAAAAGGATTATTTTTACAATTTTTTTATTTTTGTTTTTTAAATTTGATTTTATGTTATTTTTTTGTTATCATATCTGTATGAAAAAATTATATAAAAAAGGAGAACTATATGGAACCATTTTTAGGAATTATTGGAATAATCGTACTAATAGGTATTTGTGCCATAATAGATTATAATAAAAAATTAAAAAAGAAAAGAACAGAAATCAAAAAAGAGAAAAATGCTTCTTTATTTATATCATTATCACATTATAATGGGCTACCTATTGCTGAAAACGTATTTACACAAATTTTTTCTTGCCCAAATGAATATGAATTTTTAGCAAATAATACATCTTTTAAATTAGATAAAAGCAAAGTAACTGACATATCTATAACTAGTGATGTAGAAATACAAAAAAGTTAATCCTCAAGTGTTGGTGGAGCTATTGGTGGTGCAGTTTTATTTGGCCCTCTTGGTGCTATGATAGGTGGAAGAGCAAAAGAGAAAACATCTAAAATAGTGCATTCTTACTTAATTTTTACATATTTAGATAATAATGAAATTAAGTATGTTGCTTTTAATTGTACTAATAATCTTAGTGCAAATAAATTTATAAAGGAATTTAAACAAAATAATCAAAGTAAAGCATCTACAAGTATAAATTTATAAAATATAGAAGCTTATATTTCTATAAGCTCCTATTTTATTTTTTTACTAATCTTCACTTGGCTCTGGTGCTTCAACAGGGCAAACTCCTGCACAAGTACCACAAGAAATACAAGCTGATTTATCTATTTCATATTTTGTATCACCTTGTGAAATACATTGAACTGGGCATTCTGCTGCACAAGCTCCACAAGATATACATTTTTCTGTTATTTTGTATGCCATTATTGTTCCCCCCCTTCTAATTTGTCTTTTTCTGCATCTAATTTTTCTAGTTTTTCTAGTTCTTCTAATTCTTTTTTATTTTGTTCTTCTTCTTCGTTAATTTGTTCTCGTGGGACATCCTTAATAATTTTTACATCCTTCACATCATATCTTTTATAATTAAATCCATCTTCAGTTTTAAATTTTACTTTAATACGTTCTTTCAATGTTTCAATTCCATCAACTTCTCCTTCACCATCCTCTGTTTTAACTATCGCTCCTATGTTTGGAAGCCTCTTAAGTTTTTCAGTATATACATTATCTTCATATTTTAAGCAGCACATTAGCCTTCCACAATTACCTGAAATTTTAGATGGATTTAGAGAAACATTTTGTTCTTTTGCCATTTTGATTGAAACTGCTTCAAAATCACTTAAAAATGTACAACAGCATAGTTCTCTACCACATACACCATTTCCACCAATTCTTTTGACCTCGTCCCTAACACCGATTTGTCTTAATTCAATTCTTGTTTTATATATCGCTGCTAAATCTTTTACTAATTCCCTAAAATCAATTCTTCCGTCTGCTGTAAAAAAGAATAAAATTTTGCTATTGTCAAATTTATATTCAACATCTGTTAAACACATATCTAAATTATGTTCTTTTATTTTTTTCTGGCAAGTTTTCATTGCTTCTTTTTCAATCTTTTTACATTCTTCGTAATGCTTATTGTCTCTATAATTTGCCATTCTTATAACTCTTTTAAGTGGTGCAATAATTTTTTCATCTTCTACATATCTATTTGGAATTACAACTTCTCCATATTCTTCTCCTTGTGCTGTCTCAACTATAACTTTATCTCCCTTTTTAACTTTTAATTGCTTTGGATTGAAGAAATATATCTTTCCTAATTTTTTAAATCTTACTCCAATTATATTTTTCAAAATATTACCTACTTTCTTTCCAGTTTTACTTAATTTTTGCCTTTATCTGTAGTAACATATTATCTATACTCATATCATAATTTGCATTTGATTGCAATCTTTTTTTTGTGTTTTCCACAATTTTTATACAATCTGCGTATTGATATTCTTGTTTTGCAAGTTCTAAAAAAATACTATTCATATATTGTAAAATATTTTCAATTTCATCCTTTTGAAAAATAGTTTGAGTATTTTTCAATATTTCAATTATATCTTTTTCTTTTATATTTACTAACATATCATATACTTGCATATATTTTTCCTGCTTATTTTGTAACAAAATTGCTTTTCCGATGCTCCCTCCAAAAGCTTTCAATATTCCATCATTTTGTATTTTAATTCCTTTTTCTTTTAAGAATTTTTTTAGTTCTTGTTCTGGAATATCTTGAAAATGTATAATAGTACATCTTGACTTAATTGTACTTAATAAAGCATTTTCATTTGTTCCTATTAAAATAATTATGACATATTCTGGAGGTTCTTCTAATGTCTTTAATAAGCAATTTTGTGCTTCTTTTGTCATTTTATCACTATCGTCTATAATATATATTTTTTTATTTGAAATAATCGGTTTCTCAAATACTTTTTTTTGCATTTCTCTAATTTGTTCTATTTTTATAACATTTCCATCTGGTGATATGATTTGAAAATCTGGATTGTTTTGAGTATCAAATTCTATACAAGATTTACATTTATTACAATATGAAGGTTCTTCTTTTAAACATAACAACGATTTACTAAATTCTTTTGCAATTTGTTTTTTTCCTATACCTTCTGTTCCTACAAATAAGTAGCTATGCGAAGTTTTATGATTTTTTATTGATTGTTTTAGTTGTTCTTGTATTTTTTGATTTCCGATAATTTGTTCAAACATCCTTTTTCTCCTACTATTCTACTTTTCCCCATAGATTTAATGGCCATATTCTAATTGCTACTTTACTTTCAATCTTTTCTAGTGGAATGCAACCAAAATCTCTACAATCCATACTATGGTTTCTATTGTCTCCCATTGCAAATACATAGTTTTCTGGTACAATAAAATCAGACATTCCTTCTAGCTTTGCTGAAGTCATAATTCCCGCTTGTATATATGGCTCTTCTTGTTCTTCACCATTTACATATACTTTTCCTTCTTTAATTTGTATATGATCTCCTGGCAAACCAATAGTTCTTTTTATATAACTATCTTTTCCTATTTCTAAAACATAGTGTACGAATTTTCCAAATATATTTGTTGGCTCTTCTTCATATTTTGCAACCGGTCCGTCTTTTTCTATGTCCTCTTCTGACAATGCCTTTTTACTTGGTGCCTCAAATGTTATAATATTACCTTTTTCTGGTAATTTTTTCATAGTTCTATCCAATCTATTTAGCCATAATCTTTGATTTTGTTTTAGTGTTGGTTCCATAGATATTTGTCTAACAATTGTAGGTGTTCCAATATAGTAACGGAACAATAAAGCTAATACAACTGCTATAATAATACAATACACCCATTCTAAAGCATCTTTTACCTGTGGTTTCATTTTTATTTATCGCTCTCCTTTGTAGTTTTACTTATCTATTATACATTATTTTTATTAATTTAGCAATCTGTTTTGATATTTTAGCCCTGTTTAGTTGGAATTCTAATAACAACTTCTGTACCTTTTCCAACTTCACTTTTAATATCAATACTTCCACCATTTTTATCCAATATTTCTTTTGCAATAGAAAGTCCTAATCCTGTTCCACCTAGTTCTCTTGTACGTGCTTTGTCTACACGGTAGAATCTTTCAAAAATTCTTGTTAAATCCTCTTCCGGTATTCCTATTCCATTATCTATGATTTTAATATATGCATCTGTATATACAAATCCTACATAAATCTTGATTTCTCCACCATCTTTTGTATATTTAATACTATTTGTTAAAATATTAAGCACTACTCTTTCAATATCGTCTTTTACTGCATATACTGGTGGCACATCTGCTGTTACAAAACATTTTACATCATGTTCTTTTTTCTTAATTTCTATTGCTAATTTTTCTTGAGATTTTTTTACAAGTTCTCCTAAATCAAATGATTCCTTATTTGTTGCATTTTTTTTATTATCATACCTAGACAAAGTTAATAAATCGGTTACTAATCTTGCCATTCTTCTAGATTCTGATGCAATAACATTTAAAAATTTTGTTTTTGTTTCTTCATCAAATCCACCTTCTAATAATGTGTCTGCATATCCCATAATAGAAGTTATTGGTGTTTTTAACTCATGTGATACATCTGCTACAAATTCTTGTTGCATATTATCCAATTTTACATGTTCTGTAATATCTTGTATTACTGCAATAACTCCATTTGGCAATTCTTTTTCATCTTTAAATGGTGCAAAATATACATTTACATATTTTTCATCTACTTGTATCCTTTGTTCTGTTGATGTCCAAGTTTCTAAGTATATAATTTTTTCCATATTTATATCTAATTTAAATTTGTTAAAAATATCATCAAATGTATTATCTTCTGGTCCGAATACTTAGCAAGTTCTTTGCAGCTGGGTTAATTAAAATAATATCTCCTTGTCTATTAAAAGCAATAATACCATCTGTCATATGTAATAAAATAGTTTCTATTTGATTTTTTTGTGTTGATACATTACTTAGCTTGTCCTTTAGTTCTACTGTCATAATATCTATGCTTTTTTCAGATTTAGCTAATAAAATAGCAATAAAAACTGTAGCTACAATAGCTATTGCTATTGCAACTGCAATATATATTTGCATTTCATTTATGTGAGCAAAATATACTCCTAAACATGTTATTAATAGCACTTCTATAATACATATAATTAAAATGAATTTAGATTGTGTAGTTTTTAACATTTTTTAATCTTCCTTTACTAACTTTTCAATTTCTGCATATATCATATTTTCTGCATTTTTTGTTTCTAATTTCATAGCATTTTGCCCCATTATCTTCAATTTATTTTCCTTTAAAATTTCTTTAATAGTTTTATTTAGAATATGTGCATCAAGTTTATCATCTAAAATGATCCTAGCAGCTTTTTGCTTTTCTAACACTTGTGCATTATATAGCTGATGATTGTTACTAACATTAGGTAATGGAACTAAGATAGATGGCTTTCCTAAATTTGCAAGTTCTGTTATTGTCATAGCACCACTTCTCGCTACAATTAAGTCTGCAATATTCATAATCTCTTCCATATTATATATATATGGTACTATCTTTGCATTTTCTATGTAGTTTATATTCATTTGTTTTTCTTCTAATTTTTCTTTTATATCATCATATTGTTTTGGTCCTGTTGCCCATATAATTTGGTATTGCTTATTTTCTTTTTCTTCAATAATTCCAAATGCTGCCTGATTTATCTTTTTTGCTCCTTGACTTCCTCCAAAAATCAAAACAACTGGCATATTTTCTTTGAGCCCTGATTTTTTTAGAATTTCTTGTTTTTCTGTTTCTGTATATTCTATCTTTTTATTTTTTACTGGTGTACCTGTGCAAACAATTCTTTTTGCTTTTGGTATTCTTGAAATAGCATCTTCAAATGATACTAATATAGTATCTGTTTTTTTTGCTAACATTTTAACTGCTTTCCCAGGAAATGCATTGCTTTCATGAAGCATTGTTGGAATACCTAATTTAGATGCCTCTGAAATTGTTGCTCCACAAATATATCCACCTGTTCCAATAACAATATCAGGTTTAAAATCTTTAATAATTTTTTTTGCTTGCTTAAATCCCTTCATTGTTTTTATTATATTTTTTAAATTATTTATTGTAATCTTTTTGCTTAATCCATAAGCATCAATTGTTTTTAATTCATATCCTGCCCTTGGAACTAAATCATTTTCTAAGCCTCTTGTTGTTCCTATAAATATAATTTTGGCATCTTTTTGCTCTTTTTTTATTTTATTAGCTATGGCAACTCCAGGATTAACATGCCCTGCTGTTCCTGCTGCTGCTATAATTACTTTCATATATGTTATCATCCCTTTCCTAAACATAGCAAAATATATTTTTATTTAGCAGATGCTCTAGAAATATTTAATAGTACTCCCATCTCACAGAGTAATATAAATAAAGCTGTTCCCCCGGTAGCTAAAGAATGGTAATGGCATTCCTGTTGGTGGCATTGATGATGTTACAACTGCTATATTTATAATAACTTGTATAGCAACTAAAGATGTTATTCCAACTGCTAGTAGGCTACCAAACATATCAGGAGCTCTCATAGCAATCAATGCTCCTCTCCATATAAATATTGCAAATAGCAAAATAATAAATGCACACCCAACAAATCCTAATTCTTCTCCTATAATAGAGAAGATAAAGTCATTATGAGGTTCTGGTATGTATAAGTATTTTTGTTTACTTTCTCCTAACCCAACTCCAAATAATCCACCTGATCCAATTGCATATAGACTTTGTATTACTTGCCAACCAGTTCCTTCTGCATCCTTCCATGGGTCTAAGAATGTTAATACTCTTTGTAATCTATATGGGGATTTTATTATTAATAAAATAGCTCCTGGTATTCCAATTCCTCCACCTACTGCTAAAAATTGTGAAAATTTACATCCTGCAACAAGCATCATAACACACATTATTCCAATAATAACAATTGATGCACTAAAGTGTGGCTGTAACATCAATAATAATATCAAAGGTGCTATCATTAAAAAGTTTTTCATTAAGCCTTGCCAAAAATATGGTAATTTATCTCGATTTTTAACTAATGTGCCAGCATAAAATAGTATGACTAAAAATTTAACAATTTCTGAAGGTTGAAAAGATAATGTATCTGTGATATATATCCATCTTTGTGAACCATTTATTTCTTTACCCACTAGCTTTACAGCTACTAATAAAGCAAATGCAAGAAACCATGCATGTTTATAAAATTTTTGATAAAATCTATAATCAATTTTTGATATCGCCATCATGGCGATTACACCTAATACAGCAAATATCAACTGTTTATTAAAAAATCTATAACTATCACTTGTTTCTGCTAAAGCTGATGGTGAACTTGCTGATAATACCATAATTAGACCTATTCCCAATAGGATAATAATAGTAATGAGTAGTGTAAAATCAATGGGATTATTTAAAAATCTTGAAAATCTCCCTGATTTTGTCTTTGCCATATTAGTCTCCTTCCTTTGTTTATATCACTTTTAGTCCAATAACACACAAAATTAATGTTACAATACTAAATACTATAACGATTTTGTTTTCATTCCAACCTGATAATTCAAAATGGTGATGTAATGGTGCCATTTTAAATATCCTTTTTCCTGTTTTTTTGAAATATGCAACCTGCATAATAACAGATATTGTTTCTACTACTGGTATCAATGCAATGATTAGTAAGATTAGTGGCATTTTCAAATATAAAACAATTGCTGATATTATACCACCAATCAAGAGAGAACCTGTATCTCCCATAATAACTTTTGCTGGATGCAAGTTAAAGATTAGAAATCCTAAAATAGATCCTATTGCAATACTTCCAAATACAGACATTTCTACCACACCGCGTAACATTGCAATAACTGTCAAGCAAGTTATAATAATTACAGAAATACTAGAAGATAATCCATCTACTCCATCTGTTAGATTGATTGCATTTGTTGTTGCTAAAACAACACATATAGCAGCTGGTACATATACATACATTGGTAATACAATATATGTTTTTAATATAGGGATATATGTTTGTGTTCCTATTTTTGCACCTTCTACTAAATATAATACATATGCAACAGATATAACTAATAGTCCTAACATCTTATAACTTGGCTTTAAACCTTCTGTATTTTTTAATACTAGTTTTTTATAATCATCAATAAAACCAATTGCTCCAAAGCCTATGGTAAGTAACAACATTGGTATTATTTGTTGTGCCAATGCTTCTTGGTTAGTTGTGCATAGATATACAGCTGTTACAATTGTTCCAATTATCATAGATATAATGATAATTATTCCTCCCATTGTTGGAGTTCCTTGTTTTTTTAAATGTGATGCAGGTCCATCGTCTCTTTCTATTTGCCCTACTTTTAGTTTTCTTAATATTGGTATTGTTATCATTCCTAGTATAATTGATATTACAAATGAGACAAGCAATACTTCTATTTCAAAATTCAATTTTATCAAACCTTTCGTATTTGCTACTTTGTATATTTTATTCTATCTTATTATAATTTATTTATTTTTCTTCCATTTTTTCTATTATTTCACGTACAATGATTCTTTCATCAAATGGATATTTTACGCCATTGATTTCTTGGTATGGCTCATGCCCTTTTCCAGCTAATATTATAATGTCTCTTTTATTAGCCATACTAATAGCTTTTTCAATTGCTTCTGTTCTATCTACAATAACTTCATATTTTCCTTTAGTTTTCTTTATTCCATCTTCTATCTGCTCTACTATTTTTTGTGGCTCTTCTGTTCTTGGATTATCAGATGTAATAATAGTATAGTCTGCTATTTTACCTGAAATTTCACCCATTATTGGTCTTTTTCCACTGTCTCTATCTCCACCACATCC
Source organism: uncultured Clostridia bacterium (assembly GCA_947627605.1). Taxonomy (GTDB): domain Bacteria; phylum Bacillota; class Clostridia; order TANB77; family CAG-508; genus CAG-269. Next base: position 12,165 of record CANQWU010000010.1, on the reverse strand, counting down.
AAATACAGAAATAACTCTACCACGAGTATAACTTTTTGTTGCTTGCAAAATATTTTGTAGACTTTCTGGTGAATGAGCATAATCTATCATAATTGTTAGTTCTTTTTTGTTATCTACAAGTTCTGATCTTCCTGGTACTCTAACTTCTAATAATGCTTCTTTTATAGTCTCTGGTGATATATCAAATTTCTTTGCTACACAAATAGCAGCTAATGAATTATATACACTAAATCTTCCTGGTATTCCTGTTTTAATTCTTTCGTTTCTATCTGTTAATTTGACTTTGAAATCAACATATGCATTTGTAATTGTAATATCTTTTGCCAAAACATTTGCAAAATTATCAATTCCATATGTTGTAATATTACTATCTGGAAATAAATTCGGAATTTTTGCTCCATGCAAGTCATCTACATTTACAATTCCTGTTTTGCACATTTGAAATAATTTTAATTTGGATTGGAAATAATCCTCCATATCTGGATGTTCATTTTTACTAATATGATCTTCTGAAAAATTAGTAAATAATACTATGTCAAATTGGCATCCTGTTACTCTATGTAATTTTAAGCTCTGTGAAGAAACTTCCATTACAACAGCTTCTACACCTTCTGCTACCATTTGGCTAAATAGTTGTTGAAGTTCTAAGCTTTCTGGTGTTGTTCTGTCACTATCTTTTATTTTCTTTCCATTTATATATGTTGCTATTGTTCCTATCAATCCAACTTTTTTTCCTGCTTTTTCTAATATTTCTTTTATCATAAAAGTTGTTGTTGTTTTTCCTTTTGTTCCTGTTACACCTATTAGTTTAAATTTTGCTGATGGATTTCCATAGAAATTTGCTGCACAAATTGCTAAAGCCTCTCTTGTATCTTTTGCCATAATGATTGTAACATCTTGTGGTATTTTTAGTGATTTTAAATCACATCCTTCTTCTATCATAACTGCTGTTGCACCATTTTTTATTGCATCTTGGATAAATGTATGTCCATCTGTTGCAAATCCTTTTATTGCAATAAATAAGTATCCATCTTTAATTTCTTTTGAATTTTTGTCTAAGCCTTTAATGTCTTTTTCTAAGTCTCCTTTTACTTTTAATCCTTCTAGTCCAACTAACAATCGTTTTAATTCCATTTAGAATCATCCTCTCATTTTAATATCTATTATCAGCAAAATTTTGCCAACAATTCTAGTATATTATATATCTTTTTTTATTTTTTGTATAGGGTTTTAGTAATTTTTTTGAAAATAATGTTGATGCTTTTTTATAACATTTCTTATGATAAAAAGTAGGCTTTTATACCTACTTTTTTACAATTTTAAATTATTCTTCTTTTAATGTTTCACAATATTTGCAACGATATGTTTTTTTATCTTTATCTGTTAGTATAAAAATTTGCTGTAATTCATTTTCACTTGATGTAATACATCTTGGATTTTTGCATTTTGCTATATTTACAATCTCTTTTGGCAATTCTACGTGATATTTTTCTTTTCTTTCATTGTTTTCAATAATGTTAATAGTTATATTTGAATCTAAATATCCTAAAATGTCTAAATCTAAGTCGATATTTTTATCTATTTTTATAATATCTTTTCTTCCCATTTTTTTGCTTTTTGCATTTGTAATTATTGCAACTGAACAGTCTAGCTCACCTAAGTTTAATGCTTTATATATTTCCATTCCTTTTTTTGCTTTTATATGATCTATTACAATTCCATTTTTAATACTATCTATATTCATAAAATCCTCCTATTTTATTTCCAATAATTTTAAAATTAATGCCATTCTTATATATTTTCCATATCTTGCTTGCTTAAAGTAACAAGCTCTTGGATCATCATCTACTTCTGTTGATATTTCATTTACTCTTGGTAGAGGATGTAAAATTGCTAAATCTGCTTTTGCTTTTTCTAGTTTGCTTTTATTTAGAATATAATAATCTTTTAATCTAACATAATCTTCCTCATTAAAAAATCTTTCCTTTTGTACTCTTGTCATATATAAAATATCTAGTTTTTCCATATGTTCCTCAATATCATTTGTTTCAATGTATTCGATACGATTTTTATCAAGGACTTCTTCTTTTATATAGTCTGGTATTTTTAATTCTTCTGGTGAAATCAATACAAATTTTATATTTTTATATCTCACCATTGCTGTAATTAATGAGTGTACCGTCCTTCCAAATTTTAAATCTCCACATAAGCCTATTGTTAAGTTATCTAATCTATTTTTTTCGCAAGCTATTGTTAATAAATCTGTTAATGTCTGTGTTGGGTGATTATGTCCGCCATCTCCTGCGTTTATAATTGGTATAGTTGATTTTATTGATGCAACTAATGGTGCTCCTTCTTTTGGATGTCTCATTGCTATAATATCAGCATATCCTCCAACAACTCTAATTGTATCTGACACACTTTCTCCTTTTGCTGTTGAACTTGAAGATGCTTCTGAAAATCCTATTACATTTCCTCCTAGTTCCATCATTGCTGATTCAAAGCTAAGTCTTGTCCTTGTACTTGGTTCAAAAAATAAAGTAGCCAACTTCTTATGCTTGCATTTCTCTGAATATTTATCAGGAAATTGCATAATATCTTTGGCTACTTTTATCAATTCGTCTATTTCTTCTACTGTTAAGTCTTTAATATCAATTAAATGTTTCATATTTTCCTCCTAAAATTTTATTTCTTATGTTTTATCAAAAATATTATATTCTGTCAATACTTTTTTAAGAAAAAACAAACAAGGTTATTTTCCTTGCTTGTTATTGTTTTTATATATTGCTTTAATTGCATCATCTAGTCTTTTTTTACACATTTTTACTTCTTTTTTTATAATAATGTCTATTTCTTCTGTATATTCCTGTTTTCTCATTTTTTCTAAATCTTTTAAGTTCTGTATTGTATCTTCTACATTTTTCAATCCAATCTTAGTTGTTATACTTCCTTTTCTTCCACTAATATAATTATGAACAACAAAATCTGCTATTTTATAGCTATTTGATTTCATAACAGCTCTATATACAAATAGTACATCTTCATAAAGTCTACCTTCTGGAAATCTAATCTTATTTTGCTCTAGGAATTCTCTTCTCCAGCATTTACTCCATACATTAGGATATTGGTCTGTTGCAGCTTTATATGTTTTTGTACAAGTTTCTGGTGTTGGTATCACTAATTCTTCCCTATTTCCTTCTATTTTAAATCCTAAATATACAACATCTACTTTGTCTTTTCCTATTACTTTGTCTAGTTTTTCTAATACTTTATCATTTGATAAATAATCATCACCGTCTAAGAATATAATATATTCTCCTGTTGCTACATCTAATGCTGCATTTCTTGTTGCACCAATTTTTTTGTTTGCTTTACGTTCAATATAAATGATATCGTTATGTAATTTTTTCATTTGCTCGATTTTTTCACCTGTTTTATCTGTTGAACAATCATTGACTACTACAATTTCAATATCTTTCAATGTTTGATTTACTACACTTGTTATTGCTCTTTCAATATAATCCTCAATGTTGTATGCTGTTATCAATACACTAAATCTTTTTTGTGTATTTGTATTTCTTTGCTTTGCTTGCTGGTCCATCTTCTATTTCAATCTCCTTCCCTTTGACAGTTGCTTCAAATAATTTAAGTAAGTTATTTACTGCGTTTTCGCTTGTCCATTCTTTGTCTACTACTTCATATGCATTCATTCCTAAAGTTTTTCTTAATGCTTTGTCTTTTATTACACGTTTTACTTGTTCTTCTAATTCTTTGTAAGTATTATACATTATACCACTTTTGTTTTGTTTTATCAAGTATGGTGCTGAACCCATTCTTCTGTTAGCAATTACTGCACAACCTGCACTCATTGCTTCATTAACAACAGCTCCCCATCCTTCTGCACTGTCACTTGTTGCAATAAAAATATTTGCCTTTTCCATATATTTTCTTACTTCTGTACTTGGAACTTGACCTATAACTTCTACAACATCTTCTAAATGTTCTTTTTGAATTATATTTTTTATTTTTTCTTCTAAAACTCCTGTTCCTAACATTTTTAATTCAAAATTATAACCCTGTTTTTTTAATTTTTTTGCTAATTTCAAAGCTACTTCTGGGTGCTTCCATTTTATAAATCTTGCAACCCAAACAATTTCTATCTTTTCATTTGTCTCTTTTTTATCTATTAGTTTTTCTATATCACATTCCTGATTTTCTAGAAAATACCCCCACTTAAATATCTTATTTTTATACATTCCAAAGCGATTAAAATCATTTGCTCCATAAGCATTTGCAGATAACATATATAGATTTTTGTTTTTTCTATATTTTATATGTCTTTGATACAACAATTTTAATTTTTCTTTATTAAATACTGTTTTCCAAAAACCGTCTGTGAATAAGAAAATTCTATATCGATACCTAAATGTTATTTTATCTTGTTTTAGTCGTTCTTCTATGTAATCATCTGGTATTGAGCCAATCATTACTATGTCACTATCTAGAGCTAATTCTTTTGCTTTTTTCTCCATTTCTTCATTTTCATAGGCTCTAACCACAAAATCATATTGCTTGTCTAAGTCTTGAAATCCCATATCTAAACGCCACTGAAATATTTTTTGTGTTGATACAAATTTAAAATCATCGCCTAGTCTTTTTTGCATTTCTAAACAAAATGGAACTTGGTGATGTGTTAGAAAATTAGAAAAAAATGTGACCTTCATATAGTCCCCTCTTTCTTACAATTTTTTCCGTTATATAGCATATTATACCATTTTTTTATTAAATCGTCAATATTTTTATTTTAGTTCTAGTAGGTTGTTTTTTATAATGGAATCTGATAGATAAATTTCATTTTCCATTTTTTGTGTCATAACTCTTAATTCTTGATTTTCTTCTATTTCTTCTAAAGTTTCTCTATTATAGTATTTTCCATTTATATAATAATACTTACTTGTTATATACCCTAGTCCTTTTATAAAAGTTACATCTTTTTCTGAAAAAATAGAATTTCCCATAGAAAACTTATCTTCTTCTCCTAACAAGTCCAATATTGTTGGCTTAATATCTATTTTTTGCTTTGCTTCTTCTATTCTAATGTGTTCATCTATTCCCGGTATTTTCATTCCAAATGGTATATGAATATCTTTTATTTTATCTTCAAATTCATTATACTTCATTTTATTTTCTTGATATAGTTTTGTAATTTGGTCAGAAGTTGTTAGTCCTGCTCCATGGTCTCCATATACAATTAAAATGCTGTTTTCTAAAAGTTTTGTTTCTTCTAGTTTGTCTATAAATTTTCCAAATGCGTAGTCTACAAAATTACAAGACATTAAATAACGTCTAAATGTATCATCTTCATATTGCTCCATATCTTTTTCTGTAATGCTTAATTTTTCCTCTATATTAGAAACGCCATCTAAATAAAATGGGATATGTGTTGTTACACTAACTAAAGTTGCACAAAACTTTTTGTCATATTTATTCATAATATTAACAGTTTCTTCAAAAAAGCCCTCATCTGAATAAAATTCTCCTGCTTTTTCAATATTAGGAAATGCTCCTATATCATTATACTCATCAATGTGATATCCTGAATTATATACCTCATCTCTATTCCAAAAAGTGCTAGTATTAGGGTGCATAAATGAGGTATAATATCCATTACTTTTTAAAGTAGAATAAATATCTAACCAATTATTTTTAGAATACTTTTGAAATACATATCCATTTTCTAATGGGTACATTGAATTTTCCATTTCAAATTCAGAATCAGCTGTTGTTCCCAATCCTTGATTATACATATCACTACAACAAATATTTTCTCTAAAGAATTTATTTAAATTTGGTGTAATCTCTTTTCCATTTACTTTTTTATCTATAACATATCCGTTTAAGCTTTCTAATTGTAAAATTATTACATTTTTATCTTTAGCAATTCCTTTATATTTAGTTGAATTTACTTTTTCTTTACTAAATTCATCATATATGTTTTTTAGTTTTTCCTCGTTTATTTCTTCTTTTGAAAACATATTTGAAATATATTCTTTGGCGTCTCCATAGTGATAGTAATATATAGAGGCATTTTGCACAATTAATGATTTGTTATATGATTTTGATGTATATATTTCATTTATTTTGGTTTGTACCTTCCAAATATTTAAAAAAATTATTGCAATAATTGTAATAGCTTTTCCTATTTTATTAGGATAACTTGTGTTTTCTGTTTTCCTATATAGTATAAAACTTAGAATTGCTAAAATAATATTGTCAAACCAAAACATTGCCATATTCTTTATATTTATAATACACACTAATCCATTTCCTATTTCTTTGGCATATTGCAAATTTTCTATTTGATAAAATGATAAGAAATTTGTCGAATAACTATAATAAAGAAAATCGGCATATATAATTAGAGTTATAATTGCATAAATGATATTTAAGTAAATATATGCAAATTTATTTTTCTTATTTATTATCGGACACATAATAAGTAATGCTACAAGCAACATATAAAAAATAACATCTATTTTAATTTCTAATCCTAATAAAGCATTCAAAAATATACTTTTATATATTAGTAGTGATGTTCCTATTAAGAACAATATATTATTTTTTAATATATTTATTATCTCTTTTCCTACTGCTTTTATTTTTTCTATCTTTCTCATTCCCTTCATTAATAGTTGCTTAGTTATTATATCATATTTGTTGATTTTTGTCGATATTTTACCTATATAAAAGGAGAAAGCAAGGAGTTGCATTTGCTTTCTCCTTGCTAAATTATTCTCCAACATAGAGCCAAACATCTCTATATTGGACCCCAAAATTTACTGCAGATTGATGGTCACTCATATAGATATCTATATGATTACCAACGACTCCTCCTCCAGTATCTTGAACAATACGAGTTTCTCCATTTCCTAAGTCGATTAGGCTACCTTTAGGAAGTACATCCCAGTCAGCAGCTGCTGTAACTCCTTCTTGAGGCATAACACCAGATCTAGTTGGTCCGCCAGACCATTGTCCACAACATACATAGCAAGGACAATATGCGGTGATTTCAAACTCACCTAAGTATTCCCACTCAGGTGCTTCCGTTTCTGTTTCTGTTTCAGTTTCTGTTTCTGTCTCTGTTTCTAATTCTGTTTCTGTCTCCGCTTCTGTCTCTACCTCAGTTTCAAATTCAAATCTAAATTTTTCTTCTGCTAATGCATACGAGGACCTGAAATATGCCCCACTACTAATTGCCATTACAGCAATTAGAAAAAGAATTACACCCTCAATAGCAAGCAATATTCTATCCCGTTTTTTCCACTTTTTTTGCATTGCTGCTATCCTTTTTTCAATTTCTTTCCGCTTCCTCATTTGTTCTCTTTTGGTCATATTTTTTCTCCTTTATTTTATTTATGGTACTTGACCATCTCTTTAATTATACCATATTTTACACATTTATTCAAATTTTCTATATTATCAGCTATTTATTATTATCTTTTAACATTGTTTAACACATTGAATATAATGTTAAGAGGTGTTTAAATTGTTTATAAATATTTTTAATACCGCAAAAGCAATTATAAAAGGTGGAAAAAAATACCCTAAAATTAATGGAATTGTTACTTTTAGAGAAACAAAAAATGGTGTGATTTTAACCGCAAAAATTAATAATTTACCTCAGTCCCAAGATAAATGTACTGGCAGATTTTTTGGTTTCCATATTCATGAAGGAAGTTCTTGTAGTGGAAATTTAAACGATGAATTTGCAAATAGTAAATCTCATTTAAATTCTACTAACTGTCCCCACCCTTTTCATATAGGAGACTTACCTCCATTAGTTGAAAATAATGGCTATTCCTATATGCGTGTCTTAATTAATAAATTTAAAATAAAAGATATTTTAGGAAAAGTAATTATTATTCATGATTCTGCAGATGATTTTAATTCTCAACCAAGCGGAAATTCTGGAAATAAAATTGCTTGTGGTATAATTGAAAAATAATAATAGAGTATATAGATTAAGTAATATTTTCTATATACTCTATTTTTTTATCCCTATTTTATATATACTTCCATATATGGCAATATTTCAAAAAAAATTTGTCCTCCAACTAGTGCTGCAACTCCACCTCCTTGTGGTATGTGTCATTTATTGCAGTGTTTGATCTTTTTTAAGCATTCTTATTAAAATTCTTTATATAAATACTATTTTTCATAATGCTTACAATAATAATATAATATTTTGTTATCGCTATTATAAATTGCTGTTTTATACCACTCTATTTTTTTATTATCTAATATATCTCGATTTGTTTCTATAATATTATAATCTTTATCAATTTCAACTAAATAATAATATGATTCTCCCCAATTATTTATATTAAATTTTTTATAATCATCAACAAATTTATCCTTAAATGGTTTACTTGTCCACTTTTCATCATTGTTTATTTGCATTTTAATTTTATTTGCTTGTTCTTCATTAAAATATATAGCATAACATTCGCCATAAGCTTCAGTCCCCATTTTTTCGCATCTTTCGTAGCTTTCAATTCTTACCTCTCCAAAACCTTTTATCAGGTTAGAATCTGAGTTATTATTCATAAATATGCTTACTGCAGCTGGCACTATAACAGTTTGTATCGGATATATAAATATTATTGCAAGAACTATTAGCATAATTCCTAAAATATTTTTAATCATGCTAATCACCTTCTCTTCCATAGTTATACATATAAAAGCTTATTTTTACATCATATTCTTTTAATACTCCATATTGTACAGATATTAATGCCATATTATTTAAAGAATATCCTAATCCGTTCCTTACATCACTAACTGCTTTTTGTATTGGTGTTTTATTTTCATTTTTATCAATTTCTTTATATTTATCATTATATTCTTCAGGAAAAATAAAATCCGTAAAATCAAATCTGTCCAATATTTCTATATTTAAATCCCAATTGTTTTCTTTATTTCTAGTTCCTTCTACAATTATCTCTGCATTATGTATTGCAAATTTAAAATCTGTGTTATTTTCAAAAGCAAATGTTTCTTTTTCTCCTATAGTTTCAGTCTTAAAATGTTGTTCTTTGCAATATTCCTTTATTATTTCATCTATTTTTTTTATAAAATCTGCATCCTTTTTTATATCTTCAATTATCTGTTTATCTGTCACGTTATATGTTTTTGGATCTTCTCCTATTTCGCTTAATGAGTGTTTTAATAGTTTGGCTGCTAGTTTGTAATTAAATAGTAATCCTCCATTAATTACCGTTTTCCAAAATATGTATTGCCTATAATAATTTAATGTATACTCTTTTGGATTGAAAATTTTCTTAACTTTAAAAATATATTGAAAATATTGAATTACCTTTTTATCATTCTTTATATTATCATTAATTTTTCCTTCTTTACTCATTTTTTCAATTTCAGCCAAATTCATTTTAAAGGTTTCTGTTGTATTATATAAATGATATATTGAATACAATACCATTGATAAATCTTTATTGGGTAATAATATTCCTGTAAAAAAATTCATATTATCTATTTGTTTTTCAATTTTTTTCTTAAGCTTATCTAAGTTAACATATTCTATCTTATCAATATATAAAGTAGCAATATATAATTCAGTTAAACATTGTTTTTGTTTTATCGTTAAATTCTTTTTATTTAACTTTTTAGCTATTAGTGAACATAAATATTTTTCCTTGTCTTTTTCCTTAACATTTCTAGGTATTACTATATCTAATAATCCACAAATTGCCTTAAAGCAGCTCGTACCAAATAGTTGATAATTATTGTTGTTAAATGTCCTTCCACATAATCTACACTTTTTAGTCATATATAATCTCCTTCTTCATAAATTATAATCTTTTATACCACAACTTTTATATTTATAATGATTCCATGTTTAAAAAATCTTTTAATTTAATATGCTTCACAGTTCCAGTCGAATAATCAATATCATCATTAGTAATAATAATTTTTTGAGATAAATTATCGATATTAGCAAAAACACTAAATTCACGATTATATGTTTTTTCTTCTGCTATACTATATGCTACTTGAATATAGTATTTCTTATTCCCTTTTTGTGCAAGAAAATCAACTTCTTTATTGTTATTATTATATACATATATTTTGTATCCCATATAAATCAATTCATTATAGACTATATTTTCTAAATTATGTGTTAAATCATATCTATTGTCCATACATCTAATTGAATTAAATGCAACATCTTCATTATAGATTTTTGAATAGTAAGACAATTCTTTTTTAGTTCTTGTTGAATATTGTTTTACTGTTTCTATAATATATGCCTCTTCTAGATAATTTAAATATTTCATAATTGTATTTATCGAGCAATTTTCATGCTTTTCTTTTATATAATCATGAATTGATTTCGCTGAAAAAATCCTGCTATTTGAACGTAGTACATAATTTACTAAGCTTTTAAATAGTTTTTCTTTTTTTATTTTATATCGATTCATTAAGTCATTTAGTACTATTGTATCGTCTAAATCACTTAAATATCTTGTTTGTGCTTCTTCTGTATTAAATTCAAAACGTTTTGGAAATCCTCCCCAAATAAGATAATCTGTAATAGAGCATTCCTTTCCTAATTCTTTGGTATATTCCATAATTTCTTTATATACAAATGGTCTTATTCTAAAAGATACATATCTTCCACTTAATTCCTTTGTAAATTCTTTGGATAATAATTTCGAGTTTGAACCAGTAATGAATACCGAATTATTATCTAGTCTTAATGTTTTACATGCTTCTTGCCATCCATCTAATGTTTGAATTTCATCAAGAAAAATATAACATTTTCCTTTTTTTCTATTACTTTCCACATATTCAATTAAACATTTTGCGTCTAAAATATTACTACTTACACGCTTATCTTCAAAATTCAAACTAATTACATTTTCAGTTTTTTTGTTTATCTCATCCTTTATTTGCTCCAAAATAATTGATTTCCCAGAACGTCGTATTCCAGTTATTATTTTTATCAAATCAGAATCATAAAATTCACGAACTTGTGAAATATAATGTTCTCTATAAATCATATCTTTTCACCTCTAACCATATTATAGTGAAAACTTTTTTATTTGTCAATATTATTTTTCAGTTAAAGTGAAAGATTTGCAAAATTGTTGCAAATCTTTCACTTTATTTTTCAAACATATACACCTCTAAATTTTAATACTCTACAAAAATCTTATTCCCTTTATTTATCTTAATTCCTTCAGTTGGCGTTTGCTTTTTTATTATTGTGTTTTCTTTATTTAAAGTTTCTTTATTTTCTTCTGTAATTCCTTCGATACTTAATTCTAGTCCTGCTTCTTTCAATATTTTTTCTGCTTCCTTTATTGATAATCCAGTTATATTTGGCACATTCACTTCTTCTATTACTTCTATTTCTTCTTGATTTCCTTGACTAACTTCCATATATGGCAATATTTCAGAAAAAATTTGTCCTCCAACTGGTGCTGCAACTCCACCTCCTTGGTGTCCTCCCTCTCCTGTTGGATTATATAATGTAACTAGTAATACAACTTCCGGGTCTTCTATTGGTGCAACTCCCAAGAATGATGTTACATATTTATTAGTATTGACACCATCTTCTGAAGTTCCCGTTTTTCCTCCTATCCTATATCCTGCAACCTTTGCATTCTTTCCGTGTTCCTTCTGCTACAACACTTTCCATCATACTTAATACTTTTTCTGAGGTTTCCTTTGAAATAGATTTTCCTTTTATATTAACTTCTATGTCTCTTTTTTCTCCTGTTTGACTATCCACAATTTGTTTCACAATTCTTGGCTGTACTAAATTTCCCCCATTTGCAATACTAGATACTGCCGTAACTAATTGTATTGGCGTAATTTCAAATCTTTGACCAAAGCTAATTGTTGCTAATTCTACTGGTCCTGCTTTTTCTTCCTTTAAAAAGATACTACCTCCTTCCCCTGGTAAATCAATTCCTGTTCTTTCTAGTAAACCAAATTTTTTTAAATAACTGTAATATGTATGAACTCCTAATTTTTGTCCTAATCCTATAAAAACTGGATTGCAAGAATTCATCAATGCCTGTCTTAAGCTTTCTGGTCCATGTGGCCTATAGTATCTCCAACATTTTATACGAACTCCTG
>CANQWU010000009.1 GCA_947627605.1 uncultured Clostridia bacterium | reverse complement strand
AGTACAGAAAAAAATAGCAAATTAGAAAATTTATTTTCCAATTTGCTATTTTTTTGTGATACTTTTTCAGCAGCCTCCATTTTACTTCGAGTTTTTTCTTTTTATTTTTAAAAGCTTCGTGATGAACCTCCACCACCAGATGAACCACCGCCACCGGAGAATCCACCTCCGGCCTGAAAATCCTCCACCGGAGAATCCTCCACCACCATAAAATCTTCCTCCGGCCTTTACTAAATATGCTTATCAATAAAAATAATCCCACAAAACATTGTATTGATAGACACATTGCTAAAAATCCTACTGGTAATTGAATAATAAAGTTTAATATTATTGCAATAATAGCTGATATTCCGTCTAGTATAAGTCCTATTATTTTTACTTTTTTACTCATAAATTGAATAATACAAAACATGATTGGGAAACCCACACAGAAAAAACTCATAAAGTCATCCATACTACTCTCTTGTGGAACTGCCTCAATTTCTCCTACATCTACTCCATATTCATTAGAGACTTCTTCTAATATCTTGCTATACCCATTTTTTATACCATCATTCCAGTTATCTTCTTTCAAGTATGGAATAATATATTCGTCTTGTATTCTTCCTGTTTTGCCATCTGTTAATACACCTTCTAGTCCATAGCCTACTTCAATTCTAAATTGTCTTTCTTCTAATGCTAATAATAGCAAAACTCCATTATTTTTAGTTCTATCTCCTATTCCAAATTTTCTAAATAAATCTGTTGCATATTCTTCCAAGCTGTTATTTTCTAGATTTGGAATAGTTACTACTACAATTTGAGCACCTGTTGCGCTTTCTAGTTTTTGATTAGTTTCTATGATATAGTCTTCTAAATCTTCGTCTATTAAATTTGCATAATCATTTACATAAAACTTACTTGTTGGTTCTACTAATGCAAATGATTTTATCCCTATTGATAGGAATAAAATCATTATTATAAATACTCTTAATATTCTTTTATTCAAAGCTAACATTTGGTACCTCCTCGCTTCCTTCTGCTGCTTCGAAATAACTTACTTGTTCAAATCCAAACATATTAGCTATTATATTATTTGGAAATCTTTTTATTGAAGAATTAAATGATTTTACAGCTTCATTATAATCTCTTCTTGCTGTTGCAATCCTATTTTCTGTTCCAGCTAACTCATCTGATAATTGAATAAAATTTTGTGATGATTTTAAATCTGGATAATTTTCTACAATAACCATCAATCCATTTAATGCTGATGTTAGTTCTTCATTTGCTTGAGCCTTATCTTCAATGTTTCCTGCATTTATTAAATTTTGCCTTGCTGTTGTAACTTTTTCAATTACATCTGTTTCTTGCTTCATATATCCTTTTACTGTGTTAATAAGGTTTGGAATTAAATCAGCTCTTCTTTGTAGCATAACATCTAAGTTAGCAGAGCTTGTATCTATTTCCTCTCTTTTAGTTACCATTCCATTATATCCTCCAATTAGTAAAGCAATAATAATAGCAATAACCGCTACAACAATAATTAAAATAATAGTTGATTTTTTCATATCTATCTCCTTTTCTTTTTTTATATTTTATACTATTTTCATTATATTTACAAGTATATTTAAAAAAAATAGCTATTTTTGTACTGAGCCCTCCTTGTTAAACTTTTTTGTCTAACAATTTGGGTTCACTTCATTTTAATTGATAGCTATTTTATATTTTTATTAAACACTACTCATTATACGTTTTATTTCTTCATTTCTCTTAACCTTTTTAGTTGTTGTTTTAATTAGTTCTTCATCTGTAACAATTAAGCTTTTCATATATTTATATGGTGGTAATGTTTTGTTTATCTTCTTTATTTCCTCCCATATAATTTGTTTAATTTCTTCTTGAGTGCTATTTGGATATTTTTCTTTTACTACTTCTTTATCATATACCACTTTGACTGATAACTTAACATCATTTTTATCATTTTCTATTGGCATTCCATATACTATACTTTCTTCTACTAAGTCAATTCTATTAATTAATGTTTCCAATTCATCTGGAAATACTTTTTTACCATTTTTTAATACAATGACATCTTTTTTTCTTCCTGAAATAAATAAAAATCCATCTTTATCCATGCATGCTAAATCCCCTGTGTAAAACCATCCATCTTTCAATACTTTGTTTGTTTCTTCTTCATTTTCATAATATCCTAGCATAACATTTGGACCTTTAATTCTCAATTCACCAATTCCTTCTTCATTTTTATCTGCAATATCAACTTCTATATTATCCATAGGAATACCAATTGAACCATATTTTAACTTTCTAGCATTTTCTGCTGCAACTACTGGAGATGTTTCTGTTAATCCATATCCCTGAACAAGATATATTCCTAGTTCATTTATTCCCTGTGCTACTCGCTTATCAAGTGGAGCTCCCCCAGATATGATAAAACGCATATTTCCACCTAGTTCATCTAAAATACTTTTAAATAGCTTTTTTCGTATATCTATATGGAATTTTAATAATATATTACTTATTTTCTTAGCAATATTTACGATTTTAGTTTTTCCTTGCTTTTCAATTCCTTGTTCAATTTTTTTGTATATTGCTTCTACCAATAATGGTACGCCAAAAAACAAAGAAACTTGATATTCTTTTAAATTTTGAGCAATATATCTTAGTCCATCTGGAAATGCTGTTTTTACACCTGCTGCTAGCATAACTAACATTCCTGTTGAACCAAATATATGGTGCATTGGTAAAAATGCCAAATTTGTATCTGTTGGTAATACTTCTTCTACCAATAGCATTGCATAGATATTTGAAGCTATATTATTTTGAGATAACATAACTGCTTTAGATTTTGATGTTGTTCCTGAAGTAAATAATAGTATATTCATTTTGTATGAATCTATTTCTGCATCTGGATATGATGTATTTCCCTGTTCTAAAATTTGTTTTCCTTGTTCTACTAATTCTGGAATATCTAAATAGCCTTCTTGTTTTGACATACAAATATATTGTGATAAACTAGTATTATTACGTTCTTTTATTTCTGATATTATATCAGTATATTTTTCATCAAACACAACAACATCTGCTTTGCTTCTTTCTAAACAGCTTTCTAATTCGTCAATTTGTAATTCCTTATCTAAAGGAACTGATACTATTCCACCAAGTAAATTAGTTACATGTGTAAGTACCCATTCATACCTATTACGTCCTACAATAGCTACTCTCTTATTTTCAAATCCAAGATCATAAAATTTGCTTCCTAACCAATTTATATCTTGCAAGAATTCTCTATATGTCTTATTTTCATATGTTATCTCTTTTTCTTTTTTGTGTTTAATAACAAAAGCTATATTGTCTGCAAATTTTTCTGCAGAATTATATATAAGTTGCTTAATATTTTCAAATTCTGTAGCTTCAAAATATCTTTCTCTTCCCATAATTATCTCCTTTTATCTAGTATTCGATACTAGATTATCATATTTTAAATAACGTGTCAAGCAATTGACTTATCATTCTAAAAATGATAAAATACTTGAGAAGAAAGGTGATAATGATGGGCAGTAGCATACTAAATAGAGAAAAAGAAATAACAGATTTTCATTTACCTCGTTGGAAAGATATTCCTGATATTGAACTATATTTAGATCAAGTAATTTCTTTCTTAGAAAAATATTTATCTCATTATGTAGAAGGTGATAATGAAAAAGAAGTTAATTGTATTACAAAAACAATGGTAAATAACTATGTTAAACATAAAGTTATTAAGCCACCAGTTAATAAAAAATATAATCGTGAACATATTGCTTACTTAATTGTTATCTTTATATTAAAACAAGTATATAGTATAAATGATATCAAACAATTAATTCAATTAGCTATTGAAACATCTTCAGTAGAACAAGCATATAACCAATTCTGTTTTGAATTAGAAAAGGCAATTTTATATACATTTCAAGGTAAAGCATATAGCGATTCAAAAAATATGTCTCAAGAACGATATATCTTACGTAATGTTGTGCAAACTTATGCCAGTAAACTATATGCTTTAAAAATATATTTAAATAAAATTTGACATAATTAAAAAAGTAATGTATAATTAAATTGTAGTTGCTATATGCTTCTACTTTATATATGTGGGCGTTAAAACGGGAATAGTTTTTCTCATTTTTTCATAACCGACACCTCCAATCCGGTCTTGCAAACCTATACGCCCACAGAAAGGGACTCTGAAAATCAGAGTCCCTTTTGTAATTATTCTTCTACTTCAAATTGACTGTTATATAAATCTGCATAAAATCCATCTTTTTCTAGTAATTCTGTATGTGTTCCTTGTTCAACAATGTCACCATGATTCATTACTAAAATCCAGTCTGCATTTTTTATTGTAGATAATCTATGAGCAATTATAAAGCTTGTTCTTCCCTTCATTAAGTTATCCATTGCAGCTTGAATTTGGATTTCAGTTCTTGTATCTATTGAACTTGTTGCTTCATCTAAAATTAGAATTTTTGGATTTGCCAAAATAACTCTTGCAATTGTCATAAGTTGTTTTTGTCCAGCAGATATATTACTTGTTTCTTCATTTAATATTGAATTATATCCATTTGGTAATGTTTTTATAAAATGATGTACGTGTGCTGCTTTTGCTGCTTCAATAACTTCATCATCTGTTGCATCTTCTTTTCCATATTTAATATTTTCTTTAACAGTCCCTCCAAATAACCAAGTATCTTGTAAAACCATACCAAACATTCTACGTAAATTTCCTCTTTCGAAGTCTTTTACATTATGCCCATCTACTAGTATTGCACCTTCATTTACATCATAAAAACGCATTAGTAATTTTACTATTGTAGTTTTTCCTGCTCCAGTTGGTCCCACAATTGCTATTTTTTGACCTTGTTTGATTTCACTATTAAAGTTATTTATTATAGTTTGGTTTTCATTATATCCAAATTTAACATTTTCAAACTTAATATTTCCTTGTAAGCTTTTAGTATCTATGTTTCCTTTTGTAGTTTCTATTTCTTCTGGTTCTTCTAAAAATTCAAATACCCTTTCTGCTGAAGCTATCATTGCTTGCAACATACTAGAAATTTGCGCAATTTGATTTATTGGTTGTGTAAAACGTTTATTGTATGCAATAAAGCTTTGAATGTTTCCTACTGTAATTACACCATTTATTGCAAAATATCCTCCTACTATTGCAACTGCTACATATCCAATATTTCCTATAAAATTCATAATTGGATGCATTAGTCCAGAAAAAAATTGTGATTTCCAAGCAGAATGATATAGCTCTTGATTTGCTTTTCTAAAATTTTTAGTTGCCTTTTCTTCACCATTAAATGCTTTTACAACCGTTAATCCTGAATAAATTTCTTCTACTTGACCATTTACATGTCCTAAATATTCTTGTTGTTTTTCAAAATATTTTTGTGAATGCTTAACTATAATTCCTACAATTCCAGATGCTATTGGCAAAATTGCAAGTGATATCAATGTCATTTGCCAGTTAATTGAAAACATCATAATTAGAATTCCAATAATAGTACAAATTGATGTTATAATTTGTGTAATGCTTTGATTTAAATTCATACTTAAAGTATCCACATCATTTGTAATAATAGATAATACTTCTCCATTAGTCTTTTTGTCAAAATATTTCATTGGTAAATGATTTATTTTCTTTGAAATATCTTCACGCATTTTATATGTTAATTTCTGTGATACTCCTGTCATTACAATTCCCTGTATAAAAGAAAATACTACACTTAGAATATATAATATAAGCAAAGTTAATAAAATTTGTCCTATCTTTCCAAAATCAATTCCAGTACCACCTGATAGTTTACTAATAAATCCATTAAATACTTCTGTTGTTGCATCACCTAAAACTCTTGGTCCTAAAATTTCAAATACTGTTCCTGCTATGGCAAATAAAATGACAATAACCATTGCTACTTTATATTTTGACATATAATTTTTTATAAGCTTTTTTACAGTGCCTTTGAAGTCTTTTGCTCTTTCTACTGTCTGCACTCTTCTACCTCTTCCCATTGGTCCTGGCATTTTATTCACCTCCTAGTTCCTCTTCTGATAGTTGTGATAATGCAATCTGTCTATATATTTCATTATTTTTAATCAATTCTTTATGTGTTCCTTTACCTACTATTTTTCCTTCTTCTAACACAATAATCTGGTCTGCATTTAAAATTGTACTGATTCTTTGTGCTACGATTATTACTGTTTTATCTTTTGCCTTTTTGTTTAATGCTTCTCTTAATTTGCTATCTGTTTTAAAATCTAATGCTGAAAAACTATCGTCAAATATGTAAATTTCTGGGTCTTTTGCTATAGCCCTAGCAATTGATAAACGTTGTTTTTGTCCACCTGATACGTTTGTACCTCCTTGAGCAATTTCCTCTTTATATTTTTTTTCTTTATCCTCAATAAATTCTGTTGCTTGTGCAATTGAAGCCACTTCTTCCATTACTTCGTCTGATAAATTTTCGTCTGCATATTTAATATTAGACTCAATAGTTCCTGAAAATAAAATTCCTTTTTGTGGTACGAATCCTATAATATTTCTTAAATCTTTTTGTGATACATCTTTTATATTTACACCATCTACTAATATGCTTCCACTTGTAACATCATAAAATCTTGGAATAAGGTTTACCACTGTAGATTTACCACTACCTGTGCTACCTATAATCGCAGTTGTCTTTCCTGGCTCTGCAACAAAATTTATATCTTCTAATATTTCAGCATCTGCATCTGGATATCTAAATGATACATTTCTAAATTCTACTAATCCTTTTTTAGTTTCGTCAAATTTCTTTACTTCTTTTTTATCTTTTATATTTGGCTCTGTTTCTAAGACTTCATTGATACGTTTAGCTGATACAGAAGCACGTGGCAACATAATTGATATCATTGATATCATTAGGAAGCTCATTACAATTTGCATCATATATTGAATAAAAGCCATCATATCTCCTACTTGCAAGATACCTTCATCTACACTATGTCCTCCATACCAAATAACTAGTATCATTGCGATATTCATAATTAGTATCAAAAGTGGCATCATTAGTGACATTGCTCTATTTACAAAAATATTTGCCTTCTTTAAGTCTGTATTTGCTTTTCCAAATCTTTCTTCCTCTTTTTTCTCTTTGTTAAATGCTCTTATAACTGGAAGTCCTGTTAAGATTTCTCTTGCTACTCCATTTAAGTTATCTACATATGTTTGCAATTTTTTGAATTTTGGCATTACAATAATAAATAAAGTAGCAACAACAAATAATGTTGCTAATATTACAACAGCAATAATCCAACCAAGTACATTATCTGTTGAAGTTAAAACTTTAATAAATCCTCCTATTGCAATAATTGGTGCATAAACTACAACTCTAAATAATATTGCTAATAATTGTTGTATTTGCTGAATATCATTTGTACTACGCGTAATTAGTGACGCTGTTGAAAATTCTCTTAGTTCTTTTGTTGAAAAGTTAATTACTTTCTTAAACACTTTTTCCCTTAATGTTTTTCCTAATTTTGCAGCTACTCTTGCAGAAAATAACATAACTGTTACTGCTGATATCATAGTAATAAGTGAAATTCCAAGCATTTGCAAACCTGTTTCAAAGATGTATTTATTTTGAATTTTATCTGTATCAACTTCTAATTTTTCATAAATAGATTTCACTCCTGCAATTGCTGCTTGATTTTTTATAGATTCTTCCATTCCATCTGTTTGAGATTTATATTGTTCTAACATTTGCATCATTTGTTCTTGTGAAATGTTTTCTGGAATGTTTAAATTATCTACTGCTACAATTCCTAAAACAGGTATTGTCATTTTATCTGATAATTCTTTTCTTTCTTTTTGGTCTATATCTTTTAAAATATATGCATCTTTTTCTTTATAGTCTTTTCCCAAAAGTTCTTCTGCTCTTTTTATTTCAAGTTTATTTAAATTTTCTGTTGCTTTAATATAGCTATCTTCTATTTGTGAAATATCTTCACTTGAAGCTAATAGCTTTATTAGCTGTAATTCCTTTTCTCCTATTACTTCTGGAACTGCATCTTCTATTCCACCTGATTGTATTCCTACATTTACAATTTTTGATGTATATTCTGGCAAAGCTAAATCTGTTTGTGATTGTATTACTAAAAATATTATTATAACAATAACACTCCAAAAAGAATACTTAAGGTTTTTTAATACTTTTAACATTTTTTTCCTCCTGTACCATTATTTTACCTATTTTTTTATTATATGCTATATCAAATCTATTGTCAATATATGCTTTGTGAATTTTATGTGAATACAAAAAGGAGCATATAAACTTGCTCCCCCTTTATACTTTTATCTATTAATTACATTTTTCTAAATACTCCACCAACTTTTCCTAAAATTTCGCAGTTTGGTACAATTATTGGATCCATTGTACTATTTTCTGGTTGTAAACGAATATGATCTTTTTCTTTATAAAATGTTTTTACTGTTGCTTCATCTTCTATCAATGCTACAACAATTTCACCATTATTTGCACTACTTTGCTTTTTAACTAATATGTAGTCTCCATCTAAAATTCCTGCTTCAATCATACTTTCTCCTCTAACAGTTAGCATAAAGCAGTCTGAATTACCAACAAAGTCAATTGGAATTGGAAATGTATCTGTTACATTTTCTACTGCTAAAATTGGCATTCCTGCAGTAATTTTACCTACTACTGGTACATCTACTAGTTCTTTTTGAGTATAGAAATCCTTGCTTGATGTAGTTTTTGTTTCTCCTGCTGTTCCTTTTAATAATCTTAATGTTCTTCCTTTTTTATCTTTCTTTTTAATGTATCCTTTTTTCTCTAATTTTTCTAAGTATCCGTGTACAGTTGCTGTTGATTTTAAGTCTACTGCTTGTCCTATTTCTCTAACTGATGGTGGATATCCATCTTTCATAATTTGTTTTTCAATAAATCTTAAAATTGCTTTTTCCCTTTTATTTAATTCCTCTTTCTTTTTTGGCATATCTATCACTCCATTTCTCGATTTTTTTATATTCTATCATACAAACAAAAAAATGTCAAACAAAAGTTTTAATATTTTAAACTTTTTTATTTTTGGTTATATTTTTTCCCTTTTTGGATATATTTAATATATACAAAGGAGGTATTTTTATGGATTTAAAGAGAGTTCATTCTATTTTGGATAATGAGGAAAAGCCTGATGTTTTTTATCAAGATAGACCAGTTTGGATACAAGGAGTTACCCAACATGTAGCTAAAATTGGATTTATTGATAATTTTGAAGAAAAGGACGTATATATAGAAGATTTATATGAAAAGGATTTATATAATTAAAGCCCAACTTTAAAAATTGGGCATTTTTTTATTAAAATGTAATTTTTTCACTAATCCATTTTTCCAATTCATCTATATTAACTCTTACTTGCTCCATAGTATCACGTTCACGAATTGTTACAGCATTATCTTCTAATGTATCAAAATCTATTGTTACACAATATGGTGTTCCTATTTCATCTTCCCTTCTATAGCGTTTTCCTATGCTTCCTGCTTCGTCATAATCACACATAAAGCTCTTAGATAGTTTCTGATAAACTTCTTCTGCTTTTTCTGATAATTTTTTCGATAATGGAAGTACAGCCACTTTATATGGTGCTAATGCTGGATGTAAATGCAATACAACTCTTGTGTCTCCCTCTGCAATTTCTTCTTCATCATAGCTATTGCAAAGAAAAGCAAGTACAACTCTATCTGCTCCTAAAGATGGTTCAATTACATATGGTACATATTTTTCATTTGTTTCTGGATCTTGATAAGATAAATCTTGTTTAGAGTGATTCATATGTTGTGTTAAATCATAATCTGTTCTATCTGCAATTCCCCATAATTCTCCCCATCCGAATGGAAATTTGAATTCAATATCAGTTGTTGCTTTACTGTAAAATACTAGTTCTTCTTTTGAATGGTCTCTTAATCTTATATTTTCTTTTTTCATTCCTAATGATAATAGCCAATTCTCACAGTAGTCTTTCCAATATTTATGCCATTCTAAGTCAGTTCCTGGCTTACAGAAAAATTCTAATTCCATTTGTTCGAATTCTCTTGTTCTAAATGTAAAGTTTCCAGGTGTTATTTCATTTCTAAATGCTTTACCTATTTGAGCAATTCCCATTGGCATTTTTTTTCTAGATGTTCTAATTACGTTTTTAAAGTCTACAAAAATTCCTTGTGCTGTTTCTGGTCTTAAATAGATTTGACTTGTTGTATCTTCTGTAACACCTTGGAATGTTTTAAACATTAAATTAAACTTTCTAATTCCTGTAAAATTTGTTTTTCCACAATTTGGGCATGGAATATTGTTTTTTGATATAAAATTTGTTAATTCTTCATCAGACATACCATCTGCTATCATATCTTTTCCTTGATCATGTGCCCATTCTTCTATTAGTTTATCTGCTCTATGCCTTGTTTTACACTCTTTACAATCAATTAATGGGTCTGAAAATCCCCCTACGTGACCTGAAGCTACCCAAGTTTCTGGATTCATCAATATTGCTGCATCTAATCCAACAATATTTTTTTGCTCTTGTATAAATTTTTTTCTCCAAGCATTTTTTACATTATTTTTTAGTTCATTTCCTAATGGTCCATAATCCCATGTATTGGCTAATCCTCCATAAATTTCTGAACCAGGATATATAAATCCTCTATTTTTACATAGACTAACAAGTGTTTCCATTGATTTTAACATATAAATTCCTCCTTTTATTTTTTATATAAAAAAACTTTCATACCTAGCCTATAAGCTAGGGACGAAAGTAAAATTTCCGCGTTTCCACCCTAATTCTTA
This sequence comes from uncultured Clostridia bacterium, assembly GCA_947627605.1. Taxonomy (GTDB): domain Bacteria; phylum Bacillota; class Clostridia; order TANB77; family CAG-508; genus CAG-269. Next base: position 37,058 of record CANQWU010000009.1, on the reverse strand, counting down.
AAACTTTTAAGTTTTAAGCACCTTAATTTCTAATATTGCTCCAAAGCTCCCCATATGTGTTATTTGCAAGTATCTCACCATTACTTGCTCTCTGAAAAATAACATTCTCATATTTTTTCTTTTTCATAGCAATTATATAATTGGCAGGGGTAGAAGGATTCGAACCCTCACAGGCGGTTTTGGAGACCGATGTGCTACCATTAACACTATACCCCTATTTGAATTTTAAAATCTTTTTATATCTTAACATATTTAAGACTATTTTTCAAGACTTTTTAAGAATTATTTTATAATTGAATTGTCGTTTTTTGTCGAATTATTTTTCTTGATTTTTAGGTTATTCTATGTTATAACCCTTTTTATAGGAGGTGATATTATTCCAAATATATTCACAAAAATTTTCTTTATTCTATCTATTTTAGTTCTATTTGTTTCTATCTTTTTTACTCCAATTATTAAAGTTGAAAATATATCTGATTTTTTAGAAAATGGTGAAATTTTTGATATTAATCCTAATGGCTTTATTTGGCCAATCCCCGGATATACTCGTATCAGCTCCCCTTTTGGTAAAAGAAATAGTCCAACTGCTGGTGCTTCTAGTTATCACTATGGATGTGATATTCCTGCTCCACAAGGTACAAAGCTGATTGCTATAGCTGATGGAGAAATTACTTTTTTAAATTTTTTAGGTGCTGGAGGATATACTCTTACTCTTTCATTTGATAATTATAAAGTGTCTTATTGTCATATTGACCCTAATTTTTTAGTTTCTGTTGGTGATTTTGTAAAGCAAGGTCAAATTATTGCTTTAGTTGGTCCAAAATATGTTTATGGTGTTCCTGGTAATTTTTATAAAGACGAAAATGGTAACCCCACAAATGGAGCTACCACTGGTTCTCATTTACATATTGGTTTTCGCATTAACAATCAATATCAAAATCCTATGAATTTTTTTTAAACTAAAAAAGGGATTTCTCCCTTTTATTACATATCATCATCCTCATCTTCATCGATTTCATCTTGGTCTATTTCATCTTCACATCCATCACAAGAGCAACAATCTCCGCTTGCAACCTTGATGTTCTTCTGGATCTCCTGTCCAGTCTAATTCTATAGTATTACCACATTCTGGACATTCAATTTCTGTTTTATCTTCGTCCACATCAACTACAAATTCATAATCACAATATGGACATATAATTTCAAAGTCGAAGCCTTCTTCTGAATAAATGTCTTTTTCAATATGATTAACAATTTCTTCTACTTTACCCATCTTTTCGTCTAATTCTTTTTGCTTCTTTTCTAGTTTTTCAACTTCTTCTTTGCGATAATCCATAATATAATCCATCTGGTCTAATACAACATCTAAAAATTGTGAAAATCTTAATTTAATATAATCTAAATCCTCTTTATTTTTTATATTGGCTTCAATGTCTTTTAAAAAGCTAGTATAACTGTCCTTTAATGTTCCCATATGTTTTCCTTTCTATACTCTTTCCATGTATTCACATGTTCTTGTATCTATTCTTAATACATCACCAATATTAACAAATAGTGGTACTTGTAATTCTAATCCTGTTTCTAATTTTGCTGGTTTTCCAGATGTTGTTGTAGTATTACCACTAAATCCTGGTTCTGTATATGTAACCTCCAACTCTACAAATGTAGGTGGTTCTACTGCAAATATGCTTCCTTTATATGAAAGAATAGTTACCTCCATATTTTCTTTTAAGTATTTTAAGCAATCTCCTAATTGTTCTTCATTTAATGGAATTTGGTCATATGTTTCATTATCCATGAAATAATATAATCCTCCATCATTATATAAATATTGCATTGCTTTTTTCTCAATTTCTGCTCCTGGGAATTTATCTGATGGGTTAAATGTTCTTTCTAATGTTGCACCTGTTATTACATTCTTCAATTTTGTTCTAACAAATGCTGATCCTTTCCCTGGTTTTACATGTTGGAATTCTACAACTCTAAATACATTTCCTTCCATTTCAAATGTTGTTCCATTTCTAAAATCTCCTGCTGAATATACTCCTGCCATTTTATTTCTCCTTTCAATTTTCAAACTTATGTTACTATTTTACTACAAAATTACTATAAAATCAATACTTTCCTTATATTATAGTATAATTTTTCTCAGAATTAGTTAATTTTATACATCCAATTTTTGTAATTTGAACTGTATCTTCAATTCTAACTCCAAATTTTCCTGCTATATATATTCCTGGTTCATCTGTAACTATCATATTTTCCTTTAATATTGCTTCACTTTTATAACTAATATATGGTGGTTCATGAATTTCTAATCCTAGTCCATGTCCCAAGCTATGAATAAGATTATGTCCTCCATGTAATTTAAAATTACCTTCAACAATTTTTGTAATTTGTCTTACACTTGCACCTTCTTTATAATCATTCAAAACTTGAATTTGATTTTTTAAAACTAAATCATATATTGGCTTTATCTCTTCTGGTACTTTTCCAACAAATATTGTTCTTGTCATATCTGAACAATATCCATTTACTTTGCATCCCATATCAATTGTAATAATATCTTCTTTTTCTATTTTCTTATCAGTTGGGGTTGCGTGTGGTTTTGAAGTGTTTTCTCCTGAAGCAACAATTATTTCAAAAGCTATTCCATCTGCTTTTTGGTTATAATATTCTTCTATTTCTTTGGCAATTTGTTTTTCTGTCAATCCTGGTTTTATGTATTCCAACAAATAGTTAAAACATTCATCCGTTATATTACAAGCTTTTTGAATGTTTTTTATTTCTTCTTCATCTTTTATCATTCTTTGCTTTTCTATCATATATTCTGTTTCTACAAGATTATTGATTTTATACTTTCTAATATATTCTTTATATTTTGCATAAGTTACAAAATGTTCTTCAAAGCCGACATTTTCACAGAACATAAAAAAGTTTTCATTATCGTCTATTGATATATCTTTTATATCATATACAATAATTTCGTCATAAATAGTCAAAGTGCTTTGTACTTCTTCAATATATCTTCCATCTGTAATATAAATATTTTCTTTCCTTGTGATTAGCAATGTTCCTTCTGCTTCAATATTTGTTAAATATTTAATGTTTGTTGGATTTGATATAATCATTCCTTGCAAATCTAAACTATTCATTTTATTTCGTAACCATTGTAGCTTTGGATTCATTTTTCTTCATTCCTTTCTAAAGTTTATACAAACCCAATGTAAAAATTTGCATCAATACTGTTTTTATTGTTTCAAATGGGATATACATATTTAAAAACGTAGCTATTACAATAAAAGGTCCAAATGGTATATATTCATTTGATTTTCTTATTCTTGTAATTAGTAAAAAAATACTTAATATTGCACCTATCAAAAATGAAAGCATTGCTATAGCAATTATATTTGAAACACCAAATAGTAATCCTAAAGCAGCCATAAGTTTTACATCACCAAATCCCATGGCCTCTTTTCCATAAATTAATGCTCCAACTACGGTAATAAAAAGAAAAATTCCTCCACCTGTTATCATTCCTAATATTAAATTGATTGTAATAGCAATATCAGACATACCATATAAAAATGCAAATACAATTCCAATTTCAAATAGTAATAAATTTAATCTGTTTGGAATAATCTGATGCTTATAGTCAATAACAAATACTGATACTAACATTGGTGCTATTATTAAATATTTAATCAAGTCTAAATTCGCTATTAAGGTTGGTTTTATGCCACATACATAAATTAATGTTGTATAAATAACAGCAATAGAAAGTATTATTAAATAGTTTGGCTTAAATTTCATTTTATATTCTGTTATTATATCTTTAGATATTACTTTTTTATATTCTGGCAATCTTTTATTAGTCCAATCTACTATTTGACCAATAAAAATTGATGCAATTACAGCTATAACATAATATGCAATGTGTATATCATTTAAATACATTATTTTCATCCCTTCTATTTATTTTCTTTAGTTTTTAATTTTTCTTTTATTCTATTTTCGATTGGTCTTTTCCATGCTGTATACCAATAATCTTTTGAATTTATAGGATCAACTAGTATAGTATGCATTTTGCATCTATTTCCTCCTAATATGTCAGTAAATAATTGGTCTCCAATTACTGCCATTTTTTCTGGTTCTATTTCAAATTCTTTTTGTATTTTCAAAAATCCTCTTTTTAAAGGTTTCATAGCAAAGTTTTTATATGGTATTTCTAATTTATTTGCTACTTTTTCTACTTTTGTTTTATTATTTGTATTTGATAAAATATATAATTTTATTCCTTGTGCCTTTAGATTTTTTGCCCATTCTATAATATTATCTGATAGATTTTCATAATAGTCAATTAGGGTATTGTCAACATCTAAAATTAGTATTTCTATTCTATTTTCCAGTAAATAATCTATTGTAATATCCTCTACTTTTGAAAAATGTCCATTTGGATATATACTCATAACATCCCTCTTTTTGTTCAATTTCCTTATTATCTTATCAATACAAATATTTTTTGTCAAGGTGTTATTTTCTTAATTCTGCACCTATCTGCTTTTCTAATTCTTCTGTAATTGAATTCATTATATTATTTACTTCTTCATCTTGCAATGTTTTATTTTTATCTCTAAATTTTAGACTATATGCAATACTTTTTTTGTTTTCACCAAGCTTGCTATCGCGGTAAATATCAAATAACTCTAAGCTTTCCAATAATTTTTTTGCCTTTTTTGTTATAATTTTTTCAATTTGTCCTACTTCTATTTCTTCATTTACAATAATTGCTATATCTCTTTCTACTGCTGGAAATTTTGGTACTTCTATATATTTTTTATTTTTCTTTGAATATTTTACAACTTTAGTAATATTTAATTCTGCTAAATAAACTCTTTGGTTAATTTCATAATTTAATAATACCTCTGGATGAACTTCTCCTAATGTAGCAATTATATCTTTTCCCACTACTAAATTTGCACATCTACCTGGATGATATGATTGATTTGATTTTTCCTTTTCGATATCATAGTGACTTACTGAAATTTGCTCTAAAATATTTTCCATTAGTCCTTTTAATTTATAGAAATCTATATCTTCTCCATACATACCTATTGTTAAAATTGTTTCTTCTGATGGTACTTCTCCACTTTCTACTTTTCCATCTATGTTTTGATATCTTCTAGATATATCAAATAAATATGCTTCTTTATTTTTTTTGTTAATATTTGTTTTTATTGTTGCAAGCATGCTTGGAATAGTAGATGGTCTCATATATTTGTAGTCATCATTTAATGGATTTGTTAAACAAATTGCCAATTTTTTAACTTCTGGTGATATATTAGATTTATCTAATTCCTTTTCATTTATAAACCCATATGTATATATTTCAGACAATCCATTATTTTGCAAAGTTTCTAATATCTTATCTTGAATTTTTTGTTCTTTTGTTTTTAAACCTATTGTTGTATCTGCTTTAATTAAAGTTGTATCTAATTTATCATATCCATAAAATCTAGCAATTTCTTCTGATAAATCTGCCCTTTGTTCAATATCTTGTCTAAAATATGGTGGTATAACAATATCATTCTCTACTTTTATTTCTAATTTTTCCAATATTTTTATCATTTCTTGTTTTGTAATATTAGTTCCCAATAATTGATTTATTTTCTCTGGCTCTAATTTTATTTTATTTACTTTTTGTTTTGTTGGATATTTATCAATTTTTCCTTCAATAGCTTCTCCAGCACCTAATAGTTCTACTAACTGTACTGCTCTATTAACTGCTCTTAAAGCATTTTCTGGTGATAAACCTTTTTCAAATCTTGAAGAACTTTCTGTTCTTAGTCCTACCTTTTTTGAAGTTTTTCTAACTGCTCCTCCATAAAATACTGCTGATTCAAATACAACTGTTTTTGTATCATTTTCTATTTCAGAGTTTAATCCCCCCATAACACCAGCAATAGCAACAGCTTTATTTTTATCTGCTATCACTAAATCTTCTTCATTTAATTCTCTTTCAACTTCATCCAATGTCGTTATTTTTTCTCCATTTTTTGCTCTTCTAACAGTAATATGTTTTCCTTCAATAGATTCAATGTCAAAAGCATGCATTGGTTGCCCCATTTCTAGCATTACATAATTTGTAATATCTACTATGTTGTTAATACTTCTCATTCCACAAGCTTTTAATCTTCTAGTCAACCATTTTGGTGATGGACCGATTTTAACATTTTTTACTAATCTTGCAATATATCTATAGCAAAGTTCTGGTGCTTGTATTTCAACTGTTAGTCCTTCTATTTCTTCTTTATCTTGGATTTTTTTACTTATTTCATCTATATCTTTTCTTGGATTTTTAAATGTTTTTTTCAAAGCTACTGCTGTTTCTCTTCCTAATCCTTCAATTGATAAACAATCTGGTCTATTAGGTGTAATTTCAAAATCAATTACATCTTCTTTTAATTCTAAGATTTCAACAATATCTTTTCCTAAATTTTTTTCAAAGTCAATATCAGGTAATACTTTTATCCCTTCACTATCTCTTTGTAAAATCATAATTCCATTTTCAATTTGATTAGGAAAATCATGTACGCCAATTCCTAATTCACCAACAGAACACATCATTCCACAAGAAGATACTCCTCGTAATAGTCCTGTTTTTATATGTACTTCATTTGGTAAATCTGCACCATCTTTTGCAATTGGTACTATATCTCCTTCTTTAATATTAGGTGCACCTGTAACAATTTGTAGTATTTCATCTCCTACATCTACTTTGGTAACTAATAGATGATCTGAATCTTGGTGTTTTTCAATTTCTAAAATTTTTCCTACTACAACATTTTTAATATCTTTTCCAGTTTCATCAATAGTTTCCACTTTTTGTCCTGCCATTGTTAGGATATCTCCTAATTCAATTGTATTAACATCAATTTCACTATATTCTTCTAACCATTCTCTACTTGCTTTCATTTTTTACCTCCTTAAAATTGTTTTAAAAATCTAACGTCATTTTCAAATAATAGTCTCATATCTTCTATTCCAAATTTTGCCATAGCAATTCTCTCCACTCCAAAACCGAATGCAAAACCTGTGTATTCTTCTGGGTCTATTCCACAATTTCTTAATACATTAGGATGTACCATTCCACATCCTAATAGCTCTATCCAGCCCTCTCCTTTACATACTTTACATCCTTTTCCTCCACACACAAAGCATGATACATCTGCTTCTGCTGATGGCTCTGTAAAAGGAAAATGATGTGGTCTAAATCTTATTTTTGTGTTTTCTCCTAAACATTTTTTAGCAAACATTTCTAGTGTTCCTTTTAAATCTGTCATTGCAATATTTTTATCTACAACTAGACCTTCTACTTGATGGAATACTGGTGAATGTGTTGCATCTACCGTATCAGAACGATATACCGTACCTGGACATATTATTTTTATTGGTGGCTTTTGTTTTTCCATTACTCTTGCTTGTACTGGTGATGTTTGACTTCTTAATATAATGTCATCTGTGATATAGAAAGTGTCTTGCAAATCTCTTGATGGATGGTCTGCTGGTGCATTTAACTGGTCAAAGTTATAGAATGTTTTTTCTACTTCTGGACCATCTGCTATTTGGTATCCCATTCCTAAGAATATTTCTTCTACCTCATTTATAATTTGTGTAATTGGGTGAATTGAACCTAATTTTATTTTTTTGCTTGGTTCTGTTACATCTATATTTTCTGTTCTCAATCTTTCCTTTAAAGCTTCTACTTCTAATAGTTTTTCTTTTTCAGCAAATTTTTCCTCTAATAAATCTCTTACTTCATTTACTAACTTTCCTATTAAAGGTCTTTCTTCTGCTGATAATCCTCCCATTCCTCTTAAAACTGTTGTTAATTCACCTTTTTTTCCTAAGTATTTTACTTTGATGTCTTGTAAATTTTTTTGGTCTTTTGCATCACTAATTTCTTTGATTGATGCATTTTTAATTTGTTCAATTTTCTCTTTCATATGATTTTCTCCCTTCTTTTTAGACAAAATGCAAAAAATCCATTTTGCCCTTGTTATAGGACGAAATGGATACTATTTCGTGGTACCACCTATATTTATTAGTTTATCAAAAACTAACCTCTTTACAGCTATAACGAGCTTACTCGCTTTCTCCTACTTTTTATTTCAAAGAAAGGCTAAAAAAGTGAAATTTCAATCAATGCTACCAAATGGTTTCCAGCCTATGACCATTTTCTCTAGTTAGTAGTTATTCATCAATCTACTTTGCTTTTCATTACGTTTGCGTTATTATATCATAAAAAAAATATCTTTTCAAGCTTTTTTTATAAAATCATTGATTTTATATTTTTTTGGTGTTATACTATTACTGTAACAATTTCACATTATGTTATGTGCAGGGGAGGATTGTTATTATGAAAGCAGGATATAATCCACGGAAAGGTATACGTCTAGGTGAAAATTGGGATACTTTTTGTCAGGAACATCCAGAAATTGAAGTTCGAAAAAATCTATTCAGTGGAAAGATTGAAGAAATTCATTTTCCTGAAAGTACTCGTAGTTATTGTATAATCTATAACTGTGATGAAGTCATTTGCTTAGATTATATCTCAAGTTCGGGAAAACACATCCATTTTCCAATTTAAGACTCTTAACCTTGCAGATTAAACAAAAGAGAAGTATGTGATTCTATTTCATATACTTCTCTTTTTATTATCCAAATAAACTAATTTGATTACTCTGACTCATTCCATCTAAGCATCCAGTTTTCTTTAATAAATCTGTAACTGCAACACCAACTTTTGAACGAATTTTTAAATCATCAACTGACATAAATTTCCCGTCTTTTCTTGCTAATTCAATGCTCTCTGCTGCCACTGTTCCAAGTCCTGCAATACTGTTTAGTGGTGGACGTATTCCATCTTCTTCTACAATAAATTTTGTACTACTTGATAAATATAAATCAACTGGCAAAAATTTGATACCTCTTTCATACATTTCTAGTACCAATTCTAAGACTGGATACATAGCTTTATCTTTTTGAGTTGCATTATTTCCTAATAAGTCAATTTCTTTCATTTTATTTTTTACTTTTTCTTTTCCTTCACACATTATTTCATAGTCAAAATCTTCTGCAGCTCTAATAGAGAAAAAAGCTGCATAATATGCTTCTGGTTTATGCACTTTAAACCAAGCAATACGAAAAGCATTTGTTACATATGCTGCTGCATGAGCTTTTGGAAACATGTATTTTATTTTTTCACATGACCCTATATACCAATCAGGAACATTATGTTCTTTCATAAGCTTTACATATTCTCCCCATTTTTCTGGATCTTTTAATGCTTTCCCTTTACGAACTGTTTCCATAATTTTAAATGCTGAATTTGAAGGCAATCCTTGCTTTATAAGATAAATCATAATGTCATCACGACAACATATAGCTTCAGTTAATGTTACTGTCTTATCTTCTATTAAGCTTTGCGTATTTCCTACCCATACGTCTGTACCATGTGATAATCCTGATATACGAATTAATTCGTCAAATGTTGTTGGCTTTGTTTCTAATAGCATTCCTCTAACAAATTTAGTTCCGAATTCTGGAATACCATAACTTCCTACTTCTGATTTTATCTGTTCAGGTGTAACACCAAGTGCTTTTGTTGAACTAAAAATTGACATTGTTTCTTTATCATCTAGTTTTATTTTTGTAGGGTCAATTCCAGTTATATCTTGTAACATCCTAATTACTGTTGGATCATCGTGTCCAAGTATATCAAGTTTCAACAAGTTGTTGTCTATTGAGTGATAGTCAAAATGTGTTGTAATTATATCTGAATTTGGGTCATCTGCTGGATGTTGGACTGGACAAAATTCATAAATTTCTCTTCCTTTTGGTACAACTATTATACCACCAGGATGTTGACCTGTTGTTCTTTTTACTCCTGTGCATCCAATTGCTAAACGCTTAATTTCTGCCTGATTGATTGGTATATGCCTTTCTTCAAAATAGCTCCTAACATATCCATATGCTGTTTTATCTTTTACAGTTCCAATTGTTCCTGCTTTAAAGGTTGTTCCTTTTCCAAAAATAACCTCTGTGTATCTGTGTGCTTTTGCTTGATATTCTCCAGAGAAATTCAAGTCAATATCTGGCTCTTTATCACCATTAAATCCTAAGAATGTTTCAAATGGAATATCCATTCCATCTTTTAAAAGATTTTCTCCACATTTTGGACATTTTTTATCAGGTAAATCAAAACCATTTTTATATCCGTAATCTGTAAAATCTGAATATTTACAATTTGAGCATCTGTAATGTGGAGGTAATGAATTTACTTCAGTAATTCCTGTCATATTAGCTACAAATGAAGAACCTACAGAGCCTCTTGAGCCTACAATATATCCATCATCATTTGATTTTTTTACTAGTTTTTGTGCAATCATATACATAACTGAAAATCCGTTTTTTATAATAGAATCCAATTCTTTATCTAATCTTGTTTGAACAATCTCTGGTAATGGGTTTCCATATAACTCATACGCTTTTGTGTATGCAATGTCTTTAATCATTTTTTCACATCCAGGAATATGTGGCGGACATTTTTCTGGTGAAATTGGACTTATTTGCTCACACATATCAGCTATTTTATTTGTATTTGTTACAACAACTTCATATGCCTTTTCTTCTCCTAAATAACTAAATTCTTCTAACATTTCTTCTGTTGTTCTTAAATACAATGGCGCTTGATTATCTGCATCTTCATATTTTAGTCCTGCTTCTAATATTCTTCTATATATCTCATCTTGTGGATCCATAAAGTGTACATCACCTGTTGCAACAACTAATTTATTTAATTTTTCTCCTAATTCTACTATTTTGCGATTTATATCTTTTAATTTTTCTTCATTTTCTACTATACCATTTCTGACTAAAAATTGATTGTTACCAATTGGTTGAATTTCTAAATAATCATATTCTTGTGCAATTTCTTCAATTTCTTCATCTGTTTTTCCTTGTTCTATTGCTTGGTATAACTCACCTGCCTCACAAGCACTTCCTAAAATTAGTCCTTCTGAATATTTTTTTAATAAGCTTTTCAAAATACGAGGTTTTCTATAAAAATAGTCTAAATGTGATAAAGATATTAATCTATATAGGTTTCGTAATCCCACATAATTTTGTGCTAATATAATTGCATGATATGTCTTTAATTTTTTATATTCTTCTTTTTTTGCTTCTTCGTCTGCTGCAACTTTGTCAATATCATCAACAGTTTTTGCACCTCTTTTTTCTAACATTTCTAGCATAACTTTAAATACTTTTACTGTTGTATCTACATCATCTAATGCTCGGTGCGCCACTTCTACTTTTATTCCCAAATTTTCTGCAATTTTCCCTAGTTTATATTTTTTGTAATCTGGAAATAAATCTTTTGCTAAACTTAAAGTATCAATATATGTATAGTCAAATTTATATCCTAATGTTTTAGCATTTTGTTTTAAAAATCCAACATCAAAGTTTGCATTGTGTGCAACAATCACACTGTCTCCTAAAAATTCTAATAGCTTAGGAAATATTTTATCTATTGTTTCACTATCCATTACCATATCATCTGTAATATTTGTAACTGCTGTTACTCTTTCTGGAATATGTCTTTCTGGATTAACAAAACAACTAAATTCGTCAATTACCTCCCCTGATTTATATTTCATTACTCCTATTTCTGTAATTTTATCATTTACAGCTGAAAATCCTGTTGTTTCTAAATCTAATACACAATATGTTGTGTCTAATTTTTGTGATTTTCCATTATACACAGATTTTGTATTATCTGGTGCTAAATATGCTTCTACTCCATAAATAATCTTCATATTAGGATTATCTACTCCAAGCAATTTATGTGCCTCTGGAAATGCTTGAACAACTCCATGATCTGTTATTGCTATAGATTTCATTCCCCAGTCCATAGCTCTTTTTATTAAATCAGTTGCTGATGTCAAACCATCCATTTGGCTCATTTGTGTATGCATATGTAGTTCTACTCTTTTTACTTCACTGTTATCTTGTCTTATATTCTTTTTTAATCCTTCTGTTGCTATTATTGTGTTTGCCATAATGGTTAATTCATTGGAAAAGCTATCCATTTGAGCCATTCCTGCTAATTGTATTCCTTTTGCTTTTTGTAACTTATTTACTACTTTTTCACTTTGCTCTTTTTGTACAAATGCCTTACAAGTCATTGTACTTGTTCCGTCATAAACATCAATACTTAATAAAGTTTTGCCACCTTTTAAATCTTTCTTCTCTTCAATTCCAATAACTTCTCCTTTAACACTTACCTTCCCGTCATCTACTCCTAAGTCTGCAATTTTTACTATTCGTTCATTAATATTTAGGGTATTTCCATATATAAGAGGAGAATCTTCTATTTCTGTTGGTAGTTTTGGCACTTCAGTATCTGTTCCAATAATTGTATTTGCAATTATTGCTATATCACCTATATATGTATCTAAGTTAGCTTTTCCTATTAGTTTTATTGCTTTTGCTTGTTTAATTTTCTTTACTACTTCTGTTCCTTCTTCTATATCTTTTGTAAATGATTTACATGCTATTGTTCCTGTCCCATCATAAAGTTCATATGTAATCATTCCTTTACCAGATTTTGTTTCTCTTGCTTCACAAGTTAAAATTCTTCCTTCTAATGTTACTCTGCCATCATTTGCTGTTAAATCTTTTATTTTCATTTTTTTCTCTTTTGCTTTTGATGGCTTTCCCATAATATATTCTTGATTTATTTCTTGAATCTCAGTTCCATCTAATTCTGGCATTTTATAGTCTTGGTCATAAAATTCTGGTACATTTTCTGTTTCTTGTACTGGAATTGAAGATGTTTCTATTTCATATTGATTTACTGTTTTTTGTAATTCTTGCTCTTCAATTTCTTTAATATGCATTTCATATTTTTGAAGATCCTCTTCATTTATTTTTTCTTCTATATTTATATTATATTGTTTTCCCAATAAGTTCTTTATTATTTTTTGCAATCTTTTATCTGTCTTTTTTAGCTTTAAAAATTCTGCACCTTTTATATGCATTTGTATATTTATTTGTTCATCATTTACATCAATTTTACTTTTAAGTAATAGCATTGGTTTTGCTAATGGATATTTATGAGCCATATAGCAAATAATATTTTCCCATTCTTCTTGGATTGTCTTCACTTTAACATTTTCATCATATGATATTCCGTATTTCTACATTTTCAAATTGAAAACGTTCTCTTAGATATTTTTCAAAATACCATAAGTCTTTTATTTCTATATATTGATTTGAATAAATAGACAATTCTAAAATATTAGACTTTTTTATTAAATTTAATCCTTGTATTACAGCCCCTACTATATTTGAATTTGTTTCATAATCTGAAAATATATCTTTTATTTTTTTGGTTGATGTTTTGATTTGTGACATAATATTACTCCTTTTTTACTTTTTTTATTTTAGCATATTTTAAAAAAAGAAAAAAGCGAACAAAGAAATTTTTATAAAAAAACATGCTATCCTAAATAAGCGATAGCATGCTAAACCATTTTTCATAGTTCTTTGAATTGTTTCTGGATATGTGGATTTAAAAATTGTTCTACACCTTCCAATGGATGTTTTAGATTATGATTTTCCTTGTAGCCTAATCTTCGAAGTTTCGCTTCTGTGTCTGAAGTAAGTCGCATTAAGTATGTTTCAACTTCAACACTTTCAATTGCTGCTATGCTCTTTAAGACTGTATAAGTTCCTAATTTTGCATAGTCTTCCCTTTCTAATTTGTGTTCATGAGGAATAATTGGTAAAACATTGATAATCCCCTGTGTGGTATGGTATGCCATTAACCCCTCTTGTGGAATTTTTAATGCTTTTTTCCTCAGTTCTGATGACAATGGTTGTGCCTTCAAAATAGAAAAGATATAGTGCCTGCGATACGGCTTTTCTAATTCATTTGCCATGTCTTCTAATGCCTTCCATTTTTTTGCTAACTCTTTGTCAACCAAGATTTCTTCATTTGTGAAGAATGGTTGCAAGTACGTTTCTTCATAGCCATTACTTTCAAGGATTTCTCTAACTCCAATGAAATATGGTAACATATATCCATTACCATTGGAATAAAAAATCACCTTTCCATCAGCAATGGAATACAGCTTTTTAAAGATAAAGTATGGCTCAACATATGAATATTCTTTAGTCTTTTTAAGCTTGATTTCCATCCCCATATCAGGTATTGTAAATGCTATATCCCGCAATTCCTCGATAGATTCTGGTTTTTTCATTTTGCACCCTCCTTATTAAATTTAATTTTAGGATATTTTTGCATAAAACATATGTATTATAGCATATTTGCAATAAAAAAGCAAATATTATATATTTGCTCAGAGTATTGACAAACCCCAGATATTTTTTCTGGGGCTTTTAATTTTTTTTGAAATTACAATTTTTAAATTTAACAATATATTTTTTAATGATTTTAATCTATTTTTGTTACTTGTTATTTTTCTTTATTGTATTTTTTTGGCAACAACAATCATTCGACCATTTTCTTGCGAATATTCACAAGTAATTAATGTTACTAATTGTTCGCCATAATTAGCTGATATTCCTGTATCATATAGTTGTTCTTTTTTTACATTATTTATATATTCATTATATTTGTTTTCATCCTCAAAATTTATGTAATTATAATAGCGAAAAACATTTTGTTCATTTTTATAAAATACTCTTGATTTAAATGCTGCTACTACTTCATATTGTCTTTCTTCGCTTTCTGTTGTTATATTTATTATTTTATGTTCATCATAAAATGATTTGTCTTTATATTTTAACAAAGAATTAAACATCAGATCATCTTTCATATTATGACCATATATAATTATATTTGAATTCACATCATTTAAATTGCATTTACTTTTTATAAATATACAACCATATTTGTTATTTTCCTTTTTATAATTATGCTTTAAATAGTAATCATCATTATCACATTGTGCAATTGGATAATCAATTATAGTATCATCAATTTTTATCCATCCTTTTATGTCCTGATTTGATGTTTGTAATTCTTCTACTTTAAGCATTGTGTCACTTTTAGTTGGCTTTTCCTCAACAGGAACAATAGGCTCATACTCTTGCACTTCCTCTATAACCTGTTTGTCTTTATTTTTAGAATAATTATTATATATTAAATATACTATACAAATAATGAAAATTATAAAAAATATGATAGATATTACTGTTCCGATTCTTTTCTTTTCATTTTTTGCTCTTTTAGGCTTTGAATGACTCATATATTTCTCCTACAATATAATTAAAAGGGTAGAAAGTTCTACCCCCTTCAATTTATTATTCTTATTAATGTTTTTTTGCAATTACTGCTACTGCTAATGAAATAATTGCTAAACCACTTACAAAGAATTCTACTGATGTATTTATTCCTGCTTTTGGTTCATCATCCAATTCATCACCTTTAGCTGGTTTTGATGTTTGTGGTTGATTTTCTGTTGGAGTTGCACTTGGAGTTTGTTCTGGTGTTGTGCTTGGAGTTGTAGTACTTGGTTCTGTAGTGCTTGGTGTTCCATTTCCCCCTATTTCAGGGAAACCATTTGCATCTCTCCATGAAAGATATCCATCCCAACCATACACAACACTCATAAAGAAGCTTTTATATACATTATTTCCAAAATTAATAAAAATTTCAGTTTCTCCACCTTTTGTAATGTCTTTATTACCTGTAATCTTACCGTTTTTGTCAATAGAAAGAAGATTATTATCAAGTACTTCATAAGTTACATCTGGAAAGGTTTCTGCAAAGTTTCTACCATACATATCAGTAAGCTGTAGAGTTGCAATACCCATCATGCATCCTTCTTCGAAAGGAGAACAATAAATTAATCCTGCTGTTTTTTCTTCGTTTTCAATTTGTATATTATCCATTATCTTATTTGCTTTTTCATTTGTGTCCCAGAACTTTTTCATGTCTTCATTTGAAATTACTTTAACTTTTACTTCTACTTTTCCATCTGCAAGAACAGAAAATTCTCCTTCAGATAATATTGTTATTTCTCCTGTTTCTGCATCAATTTTAGCAACATTTTCTTTATCTGTTGAAAGTTTAAATGGTGCTAAATCTTCTACAAGTATTCCAGATTCTCTAACCCCTATTTTTAAATTAGCATTTTTTGTAGCCATATAAAGAGTGCCTTCAGGAGTTCTCAATTGTACAAAAGCATTAGCTTTATTAGTTTGATCGTCTGCTGATATTTCAAAATATGTTGTTCCTGCAGCTTTTACTTGTGTGCAAAAACACAAACCAATAATAAAAATTACAACAAATAATGCGATTAATAAAATTTTTGAATTTTTCATAACTAAATTTTCCCCCTTTTCTAATATATAAAACATTTTATATTAATAAAAATTTTTTGTCAATGTTTTTTTTACTTTTTTCAAAACTTTCTAAAACCTTAGCAAAGCCTAATAATTTCAAAGAAAAGATGTATATAAATTTTGCACACATCTTTTACCTTCATAAATAAGCCAATGTAATTATATCACAATAAAAGGAAAACTGCTAACAAAAATACTTTGTCAACAGTCTGAACAAATATATACTATTTACTTTAAAAAATTCTTAAGATATCTTGATATGTTATATATAGTGATACCGCTATAAGAAAAGAAAATCCTAATAACTGTATCTTTATTTCTGTCTCTTGTTTCATTGGTTTTCTTCTAATGGCTTCTATTAACAATATTAAAATTTTACCACCATCCAAAGCTGGTATTGGTAATAAGTTTGTCACACCTAAAGATAGTGAAATAAGTGCTAACATATATATAAATTCTTGTAACCCACTAGTTTTAGCTACTACTTCTGATATTCCAACAGGTCCCATCATTTGGTCAGTTCCGACTTTCCCTGTAAATATTTTTTTTATGTTATCTAAAATTGAAACTGCAAACTCCTTTGTTTCTGCTCCACCATATATTATATGATTAGTAAATGTATCCTCTGCTTGTTTCAATGTAACACCTAAATAATATGTGTACTTAGTATCTGGTTTTAATTCAATTTCTAATTTTTCTTTTCCTCTTTCAACTGTTAATAGGATTGTTCCTTGACCTTTTTCTTGGATTTTTTCAATTGCTTTTTCTAAATCCCCGTTTATTTCTTCATTGTTAATTTTTATTAATTTATCATTTGATTTTATTCCTTGCTTTTCAGCTGGACTGTCTTTATCAATTGTCACAATTTTGCAATTATTATCTAAATAAATACCTGTATATTTACTTGCTACTCCTGTTGGCTTAACTTTATATTCCTTTATTTCTCCTTGCCTTTCAATCTTAACTACTATTTCCTCACCATTATTTTTTTCTAGGCTTTTTTGCATATCATATTTACTATCAATTTTATGATCTCCAATTTGGACAATTTTATCTTCTTTTTGTAATCCTATCTCTTGCGCTACATATCCTTCCATCGTACTATCTACAATATTAGTTACATAGTTTCCTGTGCTTGACATCAATATAAAATATACAATTAGTCCAAAAGATATATTGACAATAGCTCCTGCTGATATTATAGCTAATCTTCTAGGAATACTAGCTTTTGAAAAAGAACCTTCAGCATCTGAATTTTCTTCTTCACCTTCCATATTACAAAATCCACCAAATGGAATAAGTCTCAATTCATATTTGGTTTCTTTTCTTTGTTTTTCAAAAATTATCGGTCCGAATCCTAGTGCAAATTCATTTACTTTTACCTTACAAATTTTTGCAACTAATAGATGTCCTGCTTCATGTATGAATATTAAAAAACCTAATAAAAAAACAATCTTAAGTGCTGATATTAAAAATGAAATCAATTGTTGCCTCCTTTATATAAATGTAAAAAATGCATATGCAAATGGTGCTAAAAATAACAAGCTATCTATTCTATCTAGCATACCTCCATGTCCTGGAATCAAGTTACTGTAGTCTTTTATTCCAACATATCTCTTTATGCTAGATGCTGAAAAGTCTCCTATTTGTCCTATTAAACTTAATATTACTCCTATCATTCCAATATATGCATAAGAATAACTCATATTCCAATATGTATTTGCAAAATATGTATAAATTAGCATCATAATAACAGAACCAATTGTACCTGCAATACATCCTTCTATTGATTTTTTAGGACTAACTTTACTAAATTTATGTTTTCCAAATTTCATACCTATGAAAAATGCCCATATGTCTGTACCCCATGCTGCAAATAGTGCATACCAGATTAATATTTTTCCATCTTGCATTCCATCAATAAATGCAACAAACATCATAAAAAATACTGCATAGAAAATTCCTAAAAATGTATATGCAACATCTTTAAAAGTGGTTTTCATATCTGTTGCAATAACCACAGAAAATAATATCATCATAACTGTTGGTACAGATAATGTTACAACAATGTTAAGACTTTCTTGTGGAATTAGATGTATGAAGCAAATGCTAAGACAACTTAAATATCCTACCCATCTAATTGGTTTGCAAATTTTGGAAACTGCATTAAAATATTCATCAATTGCAAGTATAGCTACAAACGCTAGTAAAAAATCTACTACATATTTATTACTAATTAGAAGAACAATAACAACTAGTGGAAATCCTAATAATCCAGATATTATTCTTTTAATATCCATAGTATATCTCCTTTCTTTATTCCTTGAAATCCAAACTTAATTTGCTCCAAATTTTCTAGTTCTATTTTGATAAATTTTTATCGCTTCATCTAAATCTTTTTCTGTAAAATCTGGCCAATTTTTTTCTATAAAAACAAATTCTGCATAAGATAGTTGCCATGGTAAGAAATTGCTTAATCTTATTTCTCCACTTGTTCTAATTAGTAAATCTGGATCTGGCTGACCTGCTGTGTATAAATTATCTTCAACATCTTTTTCTGTTATGTCTTCTGGATTTAAAATTCCTTCTTTGACTTTACTTGCAATCTTTTTCACTGATTGTACTAGTTCTTCTCTGCCTCCATAATTTAAAGCTATATTAAATACAATACCTGTATTATTCTTAGTCTTCTCCATAGATTTTTCAATACTTTTTTTCATTCTTTCAGATAGTCCATCTCGACTACCTATAATTCTTACTTTTATATTTTCAGTATCTGCACGCTTACAATAATCATCCAAATAGCTTTGGAATAAAGCCATAAGTGCTGATACTTCATCTGTTGCTCTTTTCCAATTTTCTGTTGAAAATGCATATGCTGTAATATATTTTATTCCAATTTTATTTGCATATCTAACAATATTTTCTAATACTTTTGCTCCCTCTTTATGTCCAAATGCTACTGGCTTTCCCTGTGCTCTTGCCCATCTTCTATTGCCATCCATTATAATAGCAATATGTTCTGGTAGGTTTTCTTTATTATCCATATTAAAATTCATTCCTTACTTATTTCTATTTGCAATATATGTTGCTAATTGTTTTAGAAATGTTGCTCTTTCTCCATATCTTTCTAAACAATTTATAGCATCTTCTGTTAATGTATCCAAAATATCTTTTGCACCTGCTAAACCATATTGTGATACATATGTGCATTTTTGTCTTTCCTTATCATTTCCAACTGGTTTTCCTAATATTTTAGCATCTCCTTCTTCTGATAAAATATCATCTTTTACTTGGAATGCTAATCCTATTTTTTCTGAATATTTAGTTAAATTTTCTAAATCCTCTTGGCTACATTTAGCAAGCATTGCTCCCATTCTTACACACAGTGTTAACAATGCTCCTGTTTTATTTTTATGTATATATTCTAAATCTTCTATTGTAATTTTTTTTCCTTCATACTCTGTATCAACATATTCTCCTACAATCATTTTATCAACAGATTTTGAAAATTCGTTAAATATCTGTATTTTTAATTGTTTTTCATCTATATCTACAGTATTTTGAATATCTTGACTTATTACAATATATGCATAATTTAATAAACTATCTCCTGCTAAGATAGCTGTTGCTTCATTAAATTGTTTATGGTTTGTTGGCTTTCCATGTCTAAAATCGTCATTATCAATTCCTGGTAAATCATCATGTATTAAAGAAAAATTATGTACCATTTCAATAGCTACTGCATAAGGCATGCAACTATCATATGGTTTATCACTTAATAAAGCATATGTAGCTAACACTAGTATTGGTCTTAATCTTTTTCCACCAGCCATTAAACTATATTTAATTGATTCATTTAATACTTTTTCTAAGCCATTTTCTTTTCTAAGATATTTTTCTAATTCTTGATTTATAATTTGTTGATATGTTTGTAATCCCTCTTTAAATTCCATTATACTGACATTACCTCTTTCTCTTTATCAGATAACATTTTTTCAATTTCTTCTATACTTTTATCTGTTATTTTTTGTATGTCTTGCTCTGCTTGTTTTAATTCATCTTCAGTAATATTTCCTTCTTTTTGCTCTGCTTTTGCCATTTCGATACCATCACGTCTACTTGAACGTATTGCTACTTTTGTATCTTCTGCTATTTTTCTAATATCTTTTACTAGTTCTTTTCTTCTTTCTTCATTTAATTCAGGAAATGCTAGTCTTATTACTTTTCCATCATTATTTGGATTAATTCCAATATCAGATGCTAAAATTGCCTTTTCAATTTCTTTTAATACACTTGCATCCCAAGGCTGAATTACAATTAGTCTTGCTTCTGGTACAGATATACCGGCAACTTGATTGATTGGTGTTGGTGTTCCATAATAATCAATCTTAACTTTATTTAATATTGCAGGATTTGCTCTACCTGCTCTAACTTCTGCTAATTTCTCAGCAAATACATTTATGGTTTTATCCATTTTTTCTTTAATGCTTGAAAAATCCATAATATTTCCTCCCTCTATATCAATATATTATTTTACTAATGTTCCAATTGTTTCACCTTTTACTGCTCTTACAATGTTTTCTGGATCTGCAATTCCAAATACCAATAGTGGTATATTATTATCCCTGCATAATGCTGTTGCTGTTGAGTCCATAACTTTTAAATCTTTTTCTAAAACTTCTAAATAAGAAATTTTATCATATTTAATTGCTGTTTTATCTAATTTAGGGTCTGCTGAATATACTGCATCAATTGCTTTTCCTAATAATATTATATCTGCATTTATTTCTGTTGCTCTTAATACTGCTGCTGTGTCTGTTGTAAAATATGGATGTCCTGTACCACATGAAAATATTACAACTCTTCCTCTTGCTAAATGTTTTTCGGCTTTTCTTAAAATAAATGGTTCTGCAATTTCACGCATTTCAATTGCTGTTTGTACTCTTGAATGAATTCCTCTTGCTTCTAATGCATCTTGTAATGCTAATCCATTCATTGCTGTTGCTAACATTCCCATATAGTCTGCTGTTGACCTATCCATTTGGTGTCCATTTCTACCTCTCCAGAAGTTTCCACCTCCAACAACAATTGCTACTTGTACTCCCATTTCAACTACTTCTTTTATTTTGTCACATATTTTTCCAACTGTTTCTACATTTACTCCTGTCTTTTGTTCTCCTGCTAATGCTTCTCCACTTAGTTTTAGTAGAACACGTTTGTATTTTGCTTCTTGCAATTTATTCACTCCCTTTTCTATTTTATCTTCCTCATTGTATCATAAATTTGGAAAAAGTACAGTATTTTTTTACGAAATTATTAAATTTTTATTAAATTATGGATTTATATTGTAAAATATGATATAATTAAAGTGGATAGTTTTTTAAATGGGGTATAAAAATGGAAGAATTACTTGATAAAATATATAAAGATAAAGAATTTATAAATATAATTGATGATATATTAAAAAATGAAACAGTGCAAGAAATGAAAAATTATAGGCAACATTGTGATACTTCTTGTTTTGATCATTGCTTAGTTGCTTCATATTATTGCTATAAATATTGTAAAAAACATAATTTAGATTACATATCTTGTGCTAGAGCTGCTATGCTTCATGATTTGTTTTTATATGATTGGAGAAAAAGACAAGATGGTCGTAAAGGTTTGCATGCTTTTACTCATCCAAATACAGCTTATGAAAATGCTAGCAAATTATTTGATTTAAATGAAAAAGAAAAAGATATTATTATAAAACATATGTGGCCTATTACTCTATTTTCTTTACCAAAATATAGAGAAAGCTTTATTCTAACTTTAGTGGACAAACGTTGTGCTTTAAATGAGGCAATTTGTCAAATGCAATATTCTCAAAAAAGGATATCTCGTTTTGCATATGTATTTTTAGGTTTATTAATTTTAAAACTTTAAAGAGAGTACATTATAATGAACTCTCTTTATTTATTTCTATTATTTTTATTTCAATTGATTCATAACTTCTTCTGCAAAGTTTTCTTCTTTTTTCTCGATACCTTCACCTTTTTCAAATCTTGCAAACGCTTCTACATCTGCATCTTTTTGTTTTAATAATTCAGATACCTTCATATTTGGGTCTTTTACAAAAGCTTGGTCTACTAAGCAGATTTCCTCATAGAATTTTCCAATTCTTCCTAAAACAATTTTTTCTGCAATAGCTTCTGGTTTTCCTTCATTCATAGTTTGAATTTTTAGGATTTCCATTTCTTTATTAACTCTTTCTTGAGGTACTTCTTCTTTTCTTACATATTCTGGTCTTGCTGCTGCAATTTGCATACAAATATCTTTTGCTACTTCTGAATTTCCTTTTTTCATATTAACTAAAACAGCTATTTTTCCATCACCATGAATATATTTTTCTACTAGTCCATCAGATTCAAATCTAGCAAATCTTCTAATAGTCATATTTTCTCCAATTGTTGCTATTTTTTCAACTAATACTTCTTGAACTGTCTTTCCTGTTTCAAATTTTGCTTCTTGAGCTAATAATTCTTCTACATCTTTTGGATTTGTTTCCAAAACTTGTTTTGCTACATTTGTTACAAATGTTCTAAACTCTTCATTTTTTGCAACAAAGTCTGTTTCTGAATTTACTTCTACAACTGCTCCTGATTTTCCATCTTCTGCAATATATGCTTCTACTAATCCTTCTGCAGCTACTCTTCCTGATTTTTTAGCTGCTTTCGCAATTCCTCTTTCTCTTAAAAGTTCAATTGCCTTCTCCATATCGCCATCTGTCTCTGTTAATACTTTTTTGCAGTCCATCATTCCTGCACCTGTTTTTTCTCTTAATTCTTTTACTAAACTTGCTGTAACCATTTGAAAATCCTCCTTTATTCAGCTGTTTCTTCAGCTGTCTCTTCAGTTTCAGTTGCTTCTTCAACAACTTGTTCCATATCAGTTGCCTCTTCAGCTACATCTACTGCTTCAGTTTCTTCAGCAGTTTCAAAACTTTCTCCTTGTCTTCCTTCAATTACTGCATTTGCCATTACATCAGCAATCAATTTTACTGCACGAATTGCATCATCATTTCCAGGAATAGCATAATCTACTTCTTCTGGATTACAGTTTGTATCTACTAATCCTATAACTGGAATGTTTAATTTTTTTGCTTCTAATATAGCTATTCTTTCTTTTTTAGGATCTACTAAGAATATAACACCTGGTAGAACTTCCATATCTTTAATTCCACCTAAGTTTTTTTCTAGCTTTTCCATTTCTTTTTTCAATAGAATAACTTCTTTTTTTGGTAAAATATCAAATGTACCATCTTCTTGCATTGCCTCTAAATCTTTTAATCTTTGTACTCTTGCTCTTATTGTTCCAAAGTTTGTTAACATTCCTCCTAACCATCTTTGGTCAACATAGTACATACCACATTTGATAGCTGCTTCTTTCATACATTCTTGTGCTTGTTTTTTTGTTCCAACAAATAAAACTGTTTTTCCTTCCTCTGCTTGTTCTTTTAAGAATGCATAAGCCTCATCAATTTTTTTTGATGTCTTTTGTAAATCGATGATGTGAATTCCATTTCTGGCTTGGAATATATATTCTGCCATTTTTGGGTCCCATCTTCTTGTTTGATGTCCAAAGTGAACACCTGCTTCTAGTAATTGTTTCATTGCAACTACTGCCATTTTAATTCCTCCTTTTTGTTTTTGCTTCCATAAAGTTTTATCACTTGAACCGGACTAGCTATGCTAGCACACCCTTTCAAATTAACTTTATGTGTTTTTTTACGCTCAATATTTTATCAAATTTTACCAAAAAATGCAAGCTTTTATTGAAAAATTTCTTGCATTTCCTAAATTTTATTTTAATTCTACAACTGTAACTCCCATTTCACCTTCTCCAAATGTTCCTAATCGATATGATTTTACATGAGGATGTTTTTGTAAAAATTCATGAATTCCTTTTCTTAGTTTTCCTGTCCCTTTTCCGTGAATAATATGAACTGTTTGAATTTTAGCTAAATGGCTATCATCTAAGAATTTATCAACTACCATTCTTGCTTCTTCAACATTAAGCCCAATAATATTAATTTCTGTTGTTGCCATTTTAGTTTTTGATGTTTGAGTATGAATTTTAATTTCCTTTTCCTTTTTTGATTTTTCTTTTATTATCTGTAGGTTTTGCACAGGTATTTGCATTTTCATATTTCCTATTTGTACAAGAACTTCTCCATCTTTGGAAATATGTGAAATTGTGATTCCTTCTTGTTTTATTGTTTTTACAAATACTGGTGTATTTAATTCTATATTTTCATATTTTTCTGAATTTTCTTCTACTTCTTCTTTTTCTATTGTGTCTTTAATTTTTTCTTTCAAATTTTTTCTCAATATATTTGCTTCTCTATTTTTCTCTGAGGAATTTAACTGATTTAATTCTTTAATAACTTTATTTGCTTCTTGTTCTGCGTTAAGTAAAATATTTCTTGCTTCAATTTTAGCATTCTCTAATATTTCTTTTTCTTGATTTGTTTCATTTTTTTGTCTTGTCTCTAATTCATTTTTCAATTTACTAATATCATCTAATTTTTTTGAGATTTTCTCTTTTTCTTTTTCAATTTGTATTTTATCATCATAAATTTGTTTTATTAGCTCTTCAAAATTAGTATTCTCTTTATTAATTCTATTTTTAGAATTTCCAATGATATTTTCATTTAATCCTAATTTTTGACTTATTTCAAATGCATTGCTTTTACCTGGTACTCCTATTAGTAACCTATATGTTGGTGTTAATGTCTCAATATCAAATTCAACAGAGGCATTTTCAAATTCTTTTGTAGTTAAAGCATATTTTTTCAGTTCTTGATAATGTGTTGTTGCTATTGTCAAGATATTTTTATTATGCAAATATTCTAAAATACTAATAGCTAATGCCTGTCCTTCTATTGGGTCAGTACCTGAGCCTAATTCGTCTAATAAGACAAGTGAATTTTCATTTGCATTTTTTGTTATATTCACAATATTTGTTATATGTGCCGAAAATGTACTAAGTGAATCTGCAATACTTTGTTCATCTCCAATATCTGCAAAAATTTTATCAAATACATAAATTGATGATGTTTTTTTAGCTGGTATGTGTAAACCACTACAAGCCATAATTGAAAGCAGTCCAATTGTTTTTAATGTGACTGTTTTTCCACCTGTATTTGGTCCTGTTATAACTAAGGTTTTATAATTTTTACCTAATGTAACACTAATAGGTATTACTTTATTTTCGTCAATTAGTGGATGTCTTGCTTCTTCTAATACTATTTCTTTTTTTGAATTTATTTGTGGTTCATTAGCTCCGTATCTTTTTTGCATATAAGGCTTTTGCAAAAATAAAATCAAGTCTTGCAAGGTTTTTTATATTTGTTTTTATTTCTTCTACATATGGATAAAATATTTTTGAAAGTTCTTTAATAATATTTTCAATTTCAATTGTTTCTTCAATCTTTAAATTTGATACTTCATTATTTAACTCAAAAACTGCTATCGGTTCTATAAAAACTGTTGAGCCAGAGCTAGAAATATCATGTATAAATCCTTTTACTTGTGTACGATATTCTTCTTTTACTGGAATTACATATCTATCATTACGAATAGTTATTAAATTTTCTTGTATATACTTACTTGAAGAGTGCATTATATTAGTTAATTTTTGTTTAATTTCTTGCTCTATATTTTTTTGTCTTTTTCTAATATTTAATAAATTTTTGGAAGCATCATCTGCAATAATATTTTCGTCTAAAATACTTTTCTTAACTTTTTCTATTATACTTAAATTTGTATATAGACTAGAAAATTTAGGTGTTAAAATTTGATATTCTTTTTTATCTATAAAATCTTTGTCAAAATATTCTTTTAATTTATGAGATATTTCTAAAATCTTTGTAAAATTAAGAATAGATTTAATAGATAACATACCATATGTTTCTAACATTTTTATTCCATAATCATCATTTTCAAATTCAATCTCAGGTGGTAAACTACATCTATATATCAAATTAACCGCTTCAGTAGTCTCTGATATTAACATTTTCACTTCTTTTTCATCTGTACTTGGTCCGCAAGGTTAGTGCTATTTCTTTTGATAATTCTGTGTGACAATATGTTGAAAGTTGTTTTTTTATTTTATCGTATTCTAATTTTTCTAGATATTCCATTTTACCTACCTTCCTATTTTTTAACCCGTATCCTTTATGGACACGGGTCAAAGTTTATTCACCTAAATCAATATATATTTGTCTTTGTTTTTCTTTTTTTATTTTTTCATATTTTACTCCACATTCGTCAAATAGCTTTTTGGAAGCTATTGTGCCATCAGTATTTGCATATTTATCTGATAAATAAATAATTTTTTTTATTCCTGATTGTATAATAATTTTAGCACATTCATTACAAGGAAACAAATCTACATATATTTTTGCATCTTCTAAGTCTTTTTTGCTTCCTCTATAATTTAAGATTGCATTCATTTCAGCATGACATACATAAGGATATTTTGTTTCTAAGTTTTGTCCTTCTCTTGCCCAAGGAAATTTATCGTCATCAAATCCATTTGGAGCTCCATTATATCCAATAGATAAAATTCTGTTATCATTACTAACTATACAAGCTCCTACTTGTGTAGATGGGTCTTTACTTCTCATTGCAGACAATTTTGCAATTGCCATAAAGTATTCGTCCCACGCTAAATAATCTTTTCTTTTTTCTGTTTTCATTGTTACCCCCTTTGATATGTAACAAAATCATACTTTATATTTTCTTGTACTTTTTTTATCCTTTCTATTTCCTTCCAAATTGTTGTATCAAATTTTGGAAATTTTGTATCTCCTTCAAATTCTTTATCTATCTCTGTAATATACATTTTTTTTGTATATGGCATTAACAAACTATATATTTTTCCACCACCGTATTACAAAATTTTCCTCTTCACTTTCTATATATTTTTGCAATTCTGATACAGAATGTATTACTTCTACATTTTCTTTTTCTATTTTGTAATTTGTATTTTGGCTTAAGATCACATGTTTTCTATTTGGCAATACTCTGCCTAAAGATTCGAATGTTTTCCTTCCCATAATAATTGTATGTCCTGTTGTTAACTCCTTAAATCTTTTTAAATCTTCTGGTAAATTCCAAATTAACTCATTATCTTTACCTATAATATCATTTTTTGCTTTAGCAACTATGATACTTAACATATTTTTTCTCCTTTATATTGCTACTGGTATTCTTCCAATCTTTACTTCCTTATTATAGTCATATCCTTGTACTTCAAAATCTTCTACTTTAAATTGATAAAAATCTTTTGTTGGATTTTTTATAATTAGTTTTGGGTGAACATCCATGCTTTTTGCTTCCAAAAGTTTTTCAACTAGTGGAATATGTCTATCATAAATATGGCAATCACCAATATTATGTGTTAAAGTTCCAACTTCTAATCCTGCGACTTGTGCAAACATACATAATAAAGCTGAATATTGCATAACATTCCATCCATTTGCTGCTAACATATCTTGAGAACGTTGATTTAATATAAGATGCAATTTTCCACCTTTTACTAACCATTGTGTACCAAATGCACAAGGCTCTAAATTCATATCTTTTAATTCCTCATGATTAAATAGGTTTGTTAACATACGTCTACTTGATGGGTCATTTTTTAATAGATATAGTAAATAATCTACTTGGTCCATTTCTTTTATTCCGTCTTTTGTTTTAAATTGATATTTTTTCCCTAATTGATAGCCATAAGCTTTTCCAATTGTTCCATCTTCTCCTGCCCATTGGTCCCATATATGAGAATTTAAGTCACTTATTTTGTTTGATTTTTTTTGCCATATCCACAAAATTTCATCTATTGCATTTTTTATTGTATTTGTGTTATTTCTTAATGTAATCATTGGAAACTCTTTTCCAACATCATATTTATTTTGTACCCCTATAATTGAATAATAATTCGCTTCCTCTCCATCTTGCCATCTTGTTCTTACATGTGTCCCTTCAGAAGAATATCCATTTTTTATAATTTCCTTACATGTTTCAATAAATTGTTTATCTGCTTCAGTCATAGTTATTTCCTCCTATTTCAATTTCTGTGAAAAGTATATCATATATATAAATAAATTTCTACATTTTTTATCAATATTCCCATTTTGGTACAAATTCTTCTTCATGTTCACCAAGTTCTTGTATATATCCGTTTTCTATTTCAAGTTCATCTATGTAATCTAATACTTCTTGCCATTCTTCTTTAGTTAGTTTTCTATTTAATTTCGGATTTTCTTTTGCTTTATATGTTGGAAAATATTGTGCCATTACACTAACATATACTTCTTTTGGTAAATTAGAAGAAATCCATTCCAAGACTTTTTTTGTATTTTCTATATGATTTGGTAAAGCTAAATGTCTTATTATAAGTCCTTTTTTAATATTTCCTTGCTCGTCAAAAATTGGTGCTCCTACTTGATTATACATTTCTTTTATTGCATTTGTAGCTATTTCAAAATAGTTATTTATATTAGAAAATTCTTTTGCAAGTTTATTATCTGAATATTTCAAATCTGGTAAATAAATATCTATGTATCCATTTAGTAATTTAATTGTATCTACTGTTTCATATCCATTTGTATTATATACAATTGGTATATTTAGTCCATTTTGTTTTGCTATTTTTAGTGCTTCAATAATTTGTATTACATAGCTAGTTGGAGTTACTAAATTTATATTTTGCGCTTTTCTTTTTTGTTGCTCTAAAAATATATTAGCTAATTCTTGAATTGAAATTTCTTTTCCTTTTCCTAATTGACTAATTTCATAATTTTGGCAAAATTGGCATTGTAAGTTACAGTTTGAAAAAAAGACCGTTCCTGAACCATTTTTTCCACTAATACATGGCTCTTCAAAATGGTGGATTGAATATAAAGCAATTTCTATATTTTCTGTTGCTTTGCATCTTCCTATTTTTCCGTCTAGTCTATTTATTCTACAATTATGAGGACACATAGAGCATTCTTCTAATTGTTTCATTCTTCACTCCTTATACAAGAAACTAGAAATAGTTTGTCTTCTTCTATTTTTAAATTAATTATTTTTTTTTCAAATTTATCTATATTTGCTTTCACTTGCTCTATTATTTTATCTTTTCCCTCTGTGTTTTTTACATTAGCTATTTCTTCGTCTCGTGTATTTTTTATATGAATCATAAATTCTGTTTCTTCATCTGTTTCTATATTATTTTCTTCTGAATAATCTTCTATATATTCTATTAGTTCTATTTTATATCCTTCTTTTGTTTTTTCTATGTTATTTAATAAAAAAGCATCATTGTTGCTATCTAGTTCAATACTTGTTGCCTGATATGTTTTTTGTTCTGGATTATATAAAAAATTATCATTTCCCTCTTCTGGAAATTTTTTAGAAAAATCTTTTCCAAATATTTCTTTTGCCTTTTCTTGAATCTCATCATATAGTATTTCGTCATAAACATCTAAATTTTTCTTTACGACTTCCCATATCCATTCTTCTGGTGCATCATTTATTGAATCAAATGTTGGCAATGCATTTTTCGTAACTTCTTTCCACATGTATATTTTTGATATATATTGTTCTATATTTGATACTTCTTCTGCGGTTACAATTTTTTCTTTTTCTTGTTTTTGATATATATACATCCCTATAAATATAGCAAGCAATACACATATAATAGCAACTAGTTTTTTCAATTTTAACCATCTCTTTCTTATGTTTTTTTCATTTTAACACATCTTTTTTATTATTGCAATGTAAATTTATTTAACGCCAATGATCATGCATTTTCTTATTTTTGATGGCACTTTTTGCCAAATTAGAATTTATATCTCATATAAATTCTTCCCAAACTAAATTTGCTAAGTCTAATCCCTTTGAAGTAAGTAAAATATTATCTAGGTCTACTTTTAATAGCTCTTGCTCTACTAATTTTTGAATTTCATTTCTAAATATGTATATGGGATTTTTTCCAAATTTTTCTTTGAATTTTGTGATTTGCACTCCATCTAATTTTCGTAATCCTAGTAACATATATTCTTTTTCTTGATCTTCTTGATTTTGTATTTCATTTATTGTTTTAATTTCGTTTGAATTCTTTTCTAAATATTTTTTTAAATCATTTGTGTTAGAATATCTTTTTTTTGCTATGTATGAATGTGCAGAAACTCCAAAGCCTATATATTCTTTTTGCTCCCAGCAGTTACAATTATGTTTTGATTGTTTTTTTGGCAGAGCAAAATTTGATATTTCATAATGAATATATCCATTTAATTCTAAGATATTTTTTACATAATGATATTGTCTTCTTTCTTTCTCATCTGATGGCAATTTAAGTATATTTTGCTCTACTAGTTTTTCCATCAGTGTATTTTCTTCTAAAATTAGTGAATATATAGAAATATGTTCTGGTTTTAACATAATTATTTCTTCTAAACTTGTTTTTACATCTTTTAAGTTTTGAGTTGGCAGTCCTATCATTAAATCAATATTTATATTATCAAATCCTAATTTTCTTGCAGTTTTATATGTGTTTAAAAAATCTTGATATTTATGTATCCTTCCAATTGTTTTTAATAGTTTATCATTTGTAGTCTGTAATCCTATGCTTAATCTATTTATCCCAAAATTTTTATAACTAATTAATTTTTCTTCTGTAATAGTTCCTGGATTTACTTCAATTGTTACTTCTATATTTTCCAACGTTTCTAAATTAGCTACTTTTTTTATTGTGTTCATAATATCAGCTATATATTTGCAATCTATAGCTGATGGTGTACCTCCGCCAATATATATTGTTGTAATTTGATATTTTAAAAATAATTCTTTTTCTTGCTTTATCTCCTGCAATAATTTTTCTATATATTGTGCTTGCTTTTCTTCTTGATTTGGAAATGATATAAAGTCACAATATATGCATTTTTGTTTGCAAAATGGTATATGTATATATATTCCTAGTTCCGGCTTTAGCATTTTATTTCCTTCCTATGATTTAGCAATATCTATAATTTTCTTCAGTCTATAATTTACTCCTGATTTACCTATTGGATTTTTTAGTTTTTTTCCTAATTCTACAAGTGAAATGTCTGGATTTTCTACTCTTAATATTGCTATTTCTTTTAAATTATCATCTAACATATTAAATTTGTTTTCTTGCTGTAATTTTCGTATTGCCTCAATTTGTTCGATTGATGCATTTATAGTTTTATTTAAGTTTGCTGTTTCACAATTTACAAGTCTATTAACTTTACCTCTCATATTTTTCTGCACGCGTATATCTTCAAATTTTAATAATCCTTTGCTTGCTCCCATAAGAGCTAATAATTTTGATATTTCTTCTCCATCTTTTATATACATTGATTTTTTATTTGGTGTATCTAATTTTTTCGTATTGATGCCAAAATCTGTCTTTAAAATTTTTTGTATTTCATCTCTATCTTGTGAATTTAAAAATCCTATTTCTAAGTGATATACATTTTCTGGATTATTCATAGAACCAGAACCTAAAAAAGCACCTCTTACTATACTTTTTTTATTTTCTTCTTTTTCTTCTAGTTCTTCTATTTTAAGCAAAAATGGTAATTCTTTAATTTTTACTGTAATTACAAATGTATTTCCTTCTATCGTAATTTGATGATCTATTCTTAAATTTGATAATAGCTTTGAAAATCGATTTATATTATATTCACTTTCTGTTGCATAGCGTAAAGTTTTTGCATTTATATAACTTGTGTTATTAGTTAATAAATATCCCAGTAATTCACATTTAACTTGTGTTTTATCTGCTAAGGTATTACATTTACTTAATTCTTCTTTTATATCTGATGAAAATGACATATTTCCTCCTTACTTTAATCTAGCAATAACTATGCGGTCATTGCCATATGCATCCTTCTTACAATAAATTTCACTATATTTTTCTTCATTTTCTAATAATTCAATCACATCTATTTTTTGGTCATATCCAATTTCTAAACATAAGTATCCTTTGTACTTTAAATATTGATAACTTTTTTTAATAATTTTCCTATAAAAGTCTAGACCATCATATCCACCATCTAATGCAATCTTAGGTTCTTTTTGTACTTGCCTTTCTAATGTTGAGATAATATCTCTTTTTATATATGGTGGGTTTGATACTATAATATCAAATTTCTGTGGTTTTATATCTTGAAATAAGTCTGATTTTATCCAAGATATTTGTCTTTCTACCTCATTATTTATTGCATTTTTCTTTGCTACTAATAATGCTTCTTTACTAATATCTACTCCCATCACTTTACTTCCTTCTATATATTTAGCAAGTGATATCGCAATAGCTCCGCTTCCTGTGCATAAGTCTAAAATGTTTCTTGCATTACTTATTTTAGCTATTTTTATAACTTCTTCCACTAATGTTTCTGTATCTTGTCTTGGAATCAATACATTTTCATTTACAAAAAAGTTAAGCTTCATAAATTCTTTTTGGTGAGTAATATGCTCAATTGGTATGTGATTTCTTAGCTTTTGAATTCCAGAAAAATATTTTTTCTCTTCTTCAGAATTTAATTCCCTCATATCATTAACAATAATGTATTGTCTTGTTTTTTTTAAAACAAATTGCATTAACATCCTTGCCTTAAGTTTTGGACTTTCAATATCTTTTACTTTTAAGTCAATTGCTCCTTTTTCTATCGCTTCTTTTATCTTCATTTTATACCTCCATCCTTTCCATATTTGATGCGGAAAAGATTTTGCTCTATCTCTTATTTTCCTTATTATATCATTGATATTAGTATGTTACAAGATTTTTTTGCAAGAACGCAAAAAAATCCCCCGCCTTAGCCGTAAGAGGTCTTGAATTTTTAAGGACCTGTTCCTACAAACAGGTGGGTACCTACCAAAATACTCATGGGCTTCTCACAATTCAAACGGTGAGCATGCACGCCATATTTTCGAGATCGGTCCCTCTTCATAATTTGTTGGTTCTAAAAATTCTGTCTACACGCACTATGCAGGGAAAAATATTATCTATTAAGTTATTTATATTTTAGCATATTTTTATATTAGTTTCAAACATTATACTCTCAGTTTTTTTATGGTTTTTACTATTTACATTATTTTATCTTACTTTTTCGATATTATGCTTATTTTATTATATTTTTTGTGATTTGCTTTTTTTATTTTAATATGATAAAATGATTTTATATTTATTGTAATCTAAAAGGATTTTATTTTTTATCAATATTTGTTTTTATATTTGTTTCTTTTCTACTTCTTCCTTGATATAACATTATAGATATGCCAATGTTTCATTTTTCCTAATTCAGTTTTTTCATCTTTTTCTAGTTCTTTAAAATGGACTATTTCAAATGATTCTTTAAATAGATTCAAAACTTGCTCTTTTGTTAAAAATGTCATTCTTTTTTTTGTGTCTTTCCAAGAATCATTTAATCCAAAAAAATTTCCAACGAAATATCCGTCTTTTAAGATGTTATCAGTAATTTTTTTCCAAAATTTACTAAAATGTTCTTTGTCACAAAAAGGAATACTAAAATTTGCAACTAATAAGTTAGTTCTTTCTAGTTCAATATCTTCAAAATTTAGACTTTTAAATCTAAATTTTTTTATTTCTTCATTGTCTAATCTACTAGTTATAAATTCTTTTGTATTTTCTCTATCTATTGATAAAACATTCCAACCATTTTTTATTAAAAAGATAGTATCTCTGCCAGCACCACATCCTAAGTCAATAGCATTTGTGGGATTAATATTCATATCAATAAATTTTTTAACCATTGGATTTGGTACAGCATCTTTTGTGTTTTCATAATATTTTTTATATTTCCCATTATTATTCCTTTCAATTTCTTATCAATTATTTTATAATATTATATTGATTTTTTCAATCTTTTTACTGTTCTTCTTATGTAGTGTATCTTGTAACACTAAATGTACGCTTTTTTATATAAGTTTTACAATTTTTAACATTAATTTTATGTTACCTGCATTTTTTCAATATAATACTCTCCTTATGTCTTAAATTTTCCTTTTGCTTCCTACATATTACTTTTTTAAACTATAATTTATTATCTGTCTTTGTTTTATTAAAGTTTGCTCTATCCTTTACTATTTAAAGCATAATAAAATAGTAATGTTTTTACTTAAAAAATATCATTCTTTCTTAGAATGATATTTTATTTTTTCTATTGAGCAAATTTGATATTTTATAATTGCTTGTGCTGTGTGGGTTTTAGCTATTGTCTGTATTTTTTAGAGTTTTAATGGAATCAATATAAATAATCAAAAGAGCATTTGATTTTACACACCTGCTCTTTTAATTTTTAATGTATATTATTTTTCCATACAATCTAATTCACTTTGTAATCTTTCAATTTGAGCTTTTTTATCTGCAATTGCTTTTTGTTTTTGTTTTTCAATCATTTCTCTATGTTCTCGTCTTCTATTTACCATTAATTGAGAATTATGAGATGCTTTACCTACTATTGTAGAAAAGAATTTACCATATCCTTTTTCTGTTTGTCTAATTCCTCCTATATATTTACCACAAGGCTTTTCTGGTGTTTCTTGCAATCCGTTTTCAAGATATCTTTCAACTCTTTTCTTATCTAGCAATCTATTCATTACCATATTACAATAATTGTGGTCAGTTTGTAATAGTTCTAAATCTATTTCTGCTAAAACACCTCTATATTCTTGTGCTCTCAAACTATCAAGTTGTCCTGTCTTTTCATCAAATATTTGGCAATCATTATGTCCATACCAAGAAACTGCACAATTATAAACTTGATGACCTTCAATATTTAAAGGCTGTCTACCCACTATTAATCTTGTAGTATCATAGAATTTTCCAAAATCTGCATCCTTATCATAAAAATCTACTTGTAAATTACCATTAAAAATTTTACTATATTTAACATTAGCTGGTAATTTTTTTACAGTTTGACTATTATTAACCATATTTTCAATATTTTTTTTATCATTCTTTTTAAATCTATCAAAAAATCCCATAAAATCATCTCCTATGAATTTATTATACTACATTTTACATAAAATTGCAATCTTTACTATGTTTTGCATATATTCTTCTAATTCAGATAGTTTTTTCTTTTTATACAAATTAGACACATAGACATCTTAGAATAATTAAATACTAAATAAGTAATATTATTGATAATTACTCTATTAGGCTCAATATACAAAATATTAGTCTTTTCGATTTTTCTAATATTGCCATTTACAAACTTTGGAATAACCTTTGAAAACTCACATATAGATTCAAGCTTCTGTTTTAGACTTTCTTCAAATTGTATCTTTATATCAAACACCATCCTTTCCTTATAAATTTAGGATGATTTTTTTCAAAAGAAAAAAATCAACCATTTCTGATTGATTTTTGTATTTGTCTGTTCTATTGGTCCGAATAGATACGTCGTTGGTGCAAATGGCCGGAATCGAACCGGCACGGTTTATTCAACCGCAGGATTTTAAGAATAATGGACTTCTTAACATTTGCTATTACTTAATAATATTAACTAGCTTTTGATTTAAGTATTTTCAATGATTTACAATTAAATATTAGTATTATGAATAGATATAAAATATTATCAAAAATGAAATAATATGTTAGGAAAGTGTTAGGAAAAAGTTAGGAACAAATAAAAATAATTTCAGCTTACTTTTGACTCGATATAATTACTCTACTTTAAAATAAAAACGCCTTAAAATTGATTTTGAAGCTTAATTGAATAAGATTAAATAACAAATTAGACTACTTGTAGCTTATATGCTATGAGTAGTCTTTTTTTGTTGTTCAAAAGAGAAATGCAACACCTCTTTAAAAGTGTTTGGTGTGATGAGCCGATGCTATAAAGTTTATCCGTACTTGTATAAGTAGTCTAATTATACAAATTGCGTGAGTGAGATTTTAGAACACAGACTCACAATAATAAAAGAGTATTCGGTGGCATATTTAATGTGGATTTGTAATTGTAAAAAGTTTGGGTAAATATGAACAAAGAGACTTTAGAAGTATCAGCAATTATAGTAGCAAAATTGCTACTTACTAGACTACCTATGAAAACGAGGCGAACGACCGATGGTTTCAGCTTGTATAGGTGTAATAATTCTATTATATGCATAAGGAGATATTACACCTAATTCTACTTCAGCTCATTCCCTCTGGTTTCCATATAGATTTGCCATAGAGCGTGGAAGTTTGAAACCGAGCTAGGTTTCATAAAGAGTAAGAAAAAGATTATTTTTTCTTGCTCTTTCTTTGCAATAATGAATGTTATTGCAAAACCTAACAAATGAAATTGTCATTTGTTAGGAGAAAATCAAAAGTGCTAATAGCAGTTTTGATTTTGGGTTGTAGGGTTTACCCTGCCACACAGATAAACTTTGTTTGTCTAGTGTGTTAGACAAGTAAACTTATTTTGAGAAAGGAGCATTGAAGAAAATGAGTTATGCTATCGTAAGAAATGAGAAATTAACAAGAGCAGAAATAAATGGAAAATGTACTCACAATGACAGAAAAGCAAAAAATCATACTAATAAAGATA
Organism: uncultured Clostridia bacterium; assembly: GCA_947627605.1. Lineage (GTDB taxonomy): Bacteria > Bacillota > Clostridia > TANB77 > CAG-508 > CAG-269. The sequence continues at coordinate 1 of CANQWU010000009.1, read as the reverse complement.
T
>CANQWU010000008.1 GCA_947627605.1 uncultured Clostridia bacterium | reverse complement strand
TTAAAAGATTTAAATGATGGAATACATACATTGAAAATTGATGTTATATCAGACAAAGGAGAAACTCTTGCAACATATAGCAAAAAAATAACATTACAAAAATATCAAACATTACTAAATATAGATTACCCAAAAACAGACCAGATAAGGCAAGATACAATGGAAGTAAACGGATGGGTAATGTCAACATGTAGTAATAAAACAGTAAAAATATATGTTGATGGAAAACAAAGACAAGAAAAAATGCCAACAAGAGCAAGAGGAGATGTACACGCAGTAATTAAAGGATATGGAACAATAAGAGAAAATCCAGAACCAGGATTTAAGTCAATATTAAATTTAAAAGATTTAAAAGATGGAGTACATACATTAAAAATTGATGTTATATCAGACAAAGGAGAAACTCTTGCAACATATAGTAGAAAAATAACATTGCAAAAATATCAAACATTGCTAAATATAGATTATCCAAGAACAGATCAAATAAGACAAGATACAATGGAAGTAAATGGATGGGTAATGTCAACATGTAGTAATAAAACAGTAAAAATATATGTAGATGGAAAACAAAGACAAGAAAATATGCCAACAAGAGCAAGAGGAGATGTGCACGCAGTAATTAAAGGATATGGAACAATAAAAGAAAATCCAGAACCAGGATTTAAGTCAATATTAAACTTAAAAGATTTAAGTGATGGAATGCATACATTAAAAATTGATGTTACAACAAGTACTGGAGAAATTCTTTCAACATATAGTAGAAAAATTTCATTAGTAAAATATCCTACACTAATGTATTTAGATAGACCAATTGATAATTTTGTAACAGGTAGAAAAACAATTGAAGTTTCAGGATGGATTATGTCTGGATATGAAAATGCAATATTAAAAATAGAATTAGCAGGAAATAGTGCAAAAGAAATTTCAAGAAGGGCAAGACCTGATGTAATAAGAGCAATTACAGATTATGGAACAAGTGCACAAAATCCAACACCTGGATTTAGTGCAAAATTTGATATTTCTAATCTAGCAGAAGGAAAACATACAATAAAAATAACAGCATCTAAGAAAGATGGTACAATATTATCAACTATTACAAAAACTTTTCAAATTAATCGTAAAATATTAAGAGGAATTGATGTATCAGAACATCAAGGGAAAATCAATTGGGAAAAAGTAAAAAATGAAGTTGATTTTGCAATAATTAGATGCGGATATGGAGAGGACAATCCTAAACAAGATGACAAAAAATACTTTGAAAATATTTCAGAATGCGAAAAATATGGTATACCATATGGAGTCTACATATATTCATATGCAACAGATTTACAACATGCTAAATCAGAAGTAAATCATGTAATAAGATTATTACATGGCAAACAACCAACTTATGGAATTTGGTTTGATATGGAAGATGCAGATGGATATAAAGCACAAAGAAATGTATCTAGCCAAATGTGTAGAGACATTACTTATGAATTTTGCTCTATAATGAAGAATAGAGGATATAATGTAGGAATTTATGCAAATATAAATTGGTTTACGAATATACTAGAGGATTCACGTTTAGATTCATTTCCTAAATGGGTTGCACAATGGGGAAATAAATGTGATTACAAAAAGGATTATATAATGTGGCAATACTCTTCTGTTGGAACAATAAATGGAATTCAAACACAAGTAGATATGGATTATTATTATCGTTAATAATAAGGGGGAAAATGCATGTGGATTATATATAGCATTTCTATGTTGATATTATTTATACTATTCTTAAGAATACATAAAACAGATAAAAGTCAAAACTTACTATTTTGGCTTTCTATAACAGTAATTATAGCATTTTGCTATAACACCTTTATATGCTATTTATACAGTACTCTACATATTCCTTGTAATCTAACTACTTTGTCAATTTGCAATATCATAATGATATTGGGTATAAGTGTCTTTTGCCACTTATACCCAAAAAGACAAAATTATTATATAAGAAAAAAGGATTTTATTTTTTGCTTAGCAATATTATTTATAGTAATAGTTATTGCAAAAGCACATTTTGGAGGATTTCCTTTTGAATTAAATTATGATTCAACAGATGCAGCAACACATTTTATTACGGCAAAAGAATTCTGTCATAATCAAAGTTTATTAAACAGAGTAGAAAATACCACTATTTTTGATTTAAAGCTTTATATGCCAATTTCATATACAAATACGGGTATAGCATTTTTTATAGGTAGTAATTTTTTAGAAGAATATCAATTGTATAATATATATGTATTGATGGATTTATTTATTCTATTTATTTCAGGAATATCAATTTACTCTTTGCTAACTAAGGACTCTGATAAAAAAGGGATAAATATACTAGCAGGAATTTTGTCAATATTATATTTGCTAGCATATCAGTTAGATAGTATGATATTCGGATTTGCATATTTATCACTAGGATTACTTATAATTATAGCCATTAGTATGGTAATTAAATTAAGAAAACAAGTATCTAATAAAGTAATCTGGATAATTTCAATGTTTTTATTAAATTTTGGACTGTTTTTTGGATATTATCTATTTGTACCAGTAGTATTTTTATCAGAAGGAATTTATATACTATTAGAAATGATAAAAAACAGAAAACAGCTTAAATTATTTTCTAAAGAAAATATACTAGAAATCCTAATCACATTGGTACTACCATCATTGATGGGATTTATATATTTTATTATACCTACACTTGGAAAAATAAATTCTACAATAGCTTTGGAAGGACATATATATCGAGAATTATATGCTAATTTTTTATTTTTACTTCCATTTACAATATTTTACATTATTAGTAGAATTAAACAGAAGAAAAATGACTTTGTGACAATTACATTACTAGTAGGAGGAATAATTACACTTATACTATTTTTAGTAGGAATATTTACAGGTAAAGTTTCTTCATATTATTATTTTAAAATGTATTATATGCTATATATTTTCTTTATAATTGCTACTTTTAGAGCAATAGAAGAATTGTATCAAGAAAAAACAAGAATATTTATACAAATTATTACTGGAGTATATGTCATTTGCATAATATTTAGCTTATTTGATATTGATAAAAAAATAGCAGATAGATCATTTAACTTTAATCAAAAACCTAGAATGGAAAGTTTTGTATCAATATATAGTGATAATTTTAGCAAAATGAATCCAGAAAAGAAAATTTGTACACAAGATATGTTAGATATAATTTATTATTATGCTGAAAATATTAAGGAAGATAAAAATTCTGTTATGGTTAAAGGAAATAATAGGCTACAAAGATGGATGTATGCTTTATTTGGTGTAACACATCATCCTGATTACTTATCTTTTTCAGAGCCAAGTGTATGGAATACAACAGAAGATTGGCTAAAGACAGATAAGAAATACTTAATTGCCTTTTATGAAGAAAAATTAAATTTAGATAATCAAGATAGATATGAAGTTTTATTATTGAATAATGATGGATGTATTTTAAGGAGGAAAAATTAAAATTATGGAAATATTAGTAGGTTTTAGTGGATTTGTTGGTTCAAATATATGTTCAAAACACAATTTTGATGGATTGTATGATGCTAAAAATGTTAAAGAATCATATGGAAGTAATCCAGAGTTATTAGTTTATTCTGGAGTTCCTGCTCAAAAATTTTTAGCAAATAAAGAGCCTGAAAAAGATTTTGAAATTATTAAAGGTGCAATTGATAATATTAAGAAAATAAATCCAAAAGAAATTGTTTTAATATCTACAATAGATATTTATAAAAATCCAAATGGAGCAAATGAAGATACTTTTGTTGATACTGAGAATTTACAACCATATGGATATAATAGATATTATTTAGAACAATGGGTTAAAGAAAATATAGAAAAACATTTAATTATACATTTACCAGGTTTATATGGAAAAAATATAAAAAAGAATTTTATATATGACTTTATTAAATTTATTCCATCTTTATTAACTAACGAAAAATATGAAGAATTATTAAAAAAAGATGATTTCATAAAGAATTATTATATATCACAAGATAATGGCTTTTATAAATGTAAAGACATATCTAAAGAAGAAGAAAAGAATTTAAAAGAGTATTTCAAAAAAGTAGGATTTAGTGCATTAAATTTTACAGATAGCAGAGGAATTTATCAATTTTATCCTTTAAAACTTTTATGGGAACATATAAGCTTAGCTAGAAAAAATAATTTAAATGTATTAAATTTAGCTACAGAGCCTGTTTCGATAGCAGAAATATACAAATATATCACAGGAGAAATATTTTCAAATGAAGTTTCAGGAAATATACCATTTTATGATTTTAGAACAAAAAATGATAAAATATTTGGAGGAAAAAACGGATATATTTTAGATAGAGATTTTATTTTAAAAGATATTAAAGATTTTATTAATGAAAGTATAAAATAAAGGGGATTGTAATAGCCAATGAAGGAAGAAAAAGAACAAAAAAATGTGCATAAAAAAATTTTTCTATATGCCAGCATAATATGCATAATTGCAATGTTAATCATATTAGCTATAAATGTTGGCTTAAAAAGAATTATAAATTCAAATTTTAATCCTATAAATGGTGACTTTCAAACTTACAACCCAATTAGAAGATTACTTTCGGGACAAACACCTTATAAAGACTTTGCTGTATATTTAGGAAATGGACATATGTTTTTATTATCATTTTTTCAATTGATTTTTGGCAATAATTTTACTATGAGTATGTTTAATACATTTTTTATTACAGTAGTAATATTTGAATTATTAGTATTTACAGTTAGTTATTTTATAAGCAAAAATAAAAAACAAGCATTATATGTAGCATTATGTGCAATAATTTTTGATTTATTTATGATAGAAAAGGTTAGCGCAATTGCAAATACTAAATATTATTATTGGCTTTTAACTGCTATATCACCAATAAATTCAGCAAGACTTATTAGGAATGGAATTGTAGTTTTAGCAGTATTTTTTATTTGGTTTGGAATTAAATATATTAACACATCAAAAAGAGAGTTTATAGTCAAGAATAAAAATATATTAGAAAAAATATATTGGGCAATCATAGCAGGATTTGCTATTCCTTGGAGTAATGATGGAGGAATCGCTGCATACATTACTATGTCTTTTATTTATTTTGTTTTACTTATAAAGCAATATAAAACTAATATAAAATCAATTCTTATGTATACTTTAATGTATATAGGTATTAGTTTATTTACATTATTTATTATAATAACAATTATTACTAGAGGAAATCCAATGTCTTGGCTAAACTTTACACTTGGAGTTAGTTCTTATCAGAAATGGTATTATAATGATGCATATAGTAAAATGAATATTCATTTAACAGATATAGAATTAAATTTTGAACATATAATGATGGGAATATTAGCAATATATTATATATATAAAATTGCTAGAGCAAAAAGTAAATCAAATGTAATGAGATATTCTATCTTATCAATAATTGCTATTCAACCTATATTGTCTCGGATATTTATATCAATTTTTATCAGGAGGAAGCACTAGTGAGGTATTAGGCTTAACATTATTTGTATTTCTTTTTTCATATATCTTTACTGGCATATGTAAAATATGTAAATTGAAAACAATTAAAAACATTGCTAAAACAGCAATAATTATAGTATGTGGAATTATAGTAGTTGGACGTACTACAAATACAGTAATGGCAATTAATAACAGACAAAATGAAAATCCAATATATATAGAAGAACTAGGAGGATATTTTACAGAACTCGGAGATAGTATTGTAGATGCAAAAAATAGAATAGGAAATAGCAAAATATTTTCAACGTATGCAACTGCAATTGAAGCAGCAACAAATCAATTTCAGCCATCAGGAACAGATTATATCATACATGTTTTAGGAGATAAACAAAGAGAAGAATATTTAGAAAACTTAAAAAAAGAAGAATTTGACTATATTGTAACAACTGATAAGGATTATAATAGATGGAGATATTGGATAAAAAATGCAAATTGGTTTTTCTATAAAGAATTCTATAAAGACTATATACCAGAATTTTCTACAGAATATAATGTGTTTTGGAAAAAAGCATCAAAAGAGAAAATTTCCGAAAAAGCAGATATAAAAATAGAAACAAAAGACCTTTCTACTAAAAAAATCAAAGTTGAAACAGAAAATCCTAACTTTGACGGAGTGGCAAGTGTAAAAATATCATATAAATCACATTTCAAAAAGGATTTTTGGAAAAAACTTATAATAAATCGCTATGTCACTGTTAATGATATTACAGGTAAACTATTGACAGATACAGGTGTTGTTAATTATAATATACCTAATAAATCAGAAGAATACTATGTTCCTATAACAATAATAAATGGTGTTGGAGAATTAGAAATAAGTTCATATCCGTTTGAAGATACAACATTTGAACTTGATAATGCAGAAATATCAGAATTATTTGATGGAAACTTTAAATATTGTGTGGCAAGCAGAAATCATAACATTTTTGAAAATACTTTATATATTGATAATTCAAAAGAAAATCAAATAATTCTAGAAGATGCTAAATCAATAAAAATAGGAGATATACAAGAGAAAATTTCTGAAATTTCCAAAGATGAAAATTTTATAAAATTAAAAATAGATAAAAATATTGAAACTTTTGCATATCCAAATTATTTTGAAGTTATAAATGAAGGAGAATAAAATGAAATTATCTATATCAAATATTGCATGGTCAAAAGAAATAGATGAAGAAATGTATAAAAAAATTTCAGAAATAGGCTTTGAAGGAATTGAAATTGCACCAACTAGAATTTTTGAAGAAAATCCTTATGAAAATATAGAAAAAGCAAAAAAATTTGCCGAAGAATTGTATGAAAAATATCATTTAGAGATTAGTTCAATGCAATCTATTTGGTTTGGAAAGCAAGAAAAAATATTTAGAACATTAGAAGAAAGAAAAGTATTATTAGAATATACTAAAAAAGCTATAGATTTTGCAGAAGCCATAAATTGTAAAAATTTAGTTTTTGGGTGTCCTAAAAATAGAGTTGTAGTTAATCTAGAAAAAGACTATCAAACTGCAATAGATTTTTTTAAGGAAATAGGGGAGTATGCACATAGAAAAAATACTTGTATTGCAATAGAGCCCAATCCTACTATTTATAACACAAACTTTATTACTAAAACCCAAGAGGCAATAAAGATTGTAAAAGAAATAAATTCTGATGGAATAAAAGTAAATTTAGATTTAGGTACTATGATAGAAAATAAAGAGGATATTAGTATATTAAAAAATAATATAGATTTGATTAATCACGTACATATAAGTGAACCAAATTTGGAAATTATTAAAACTAGAGAATTGCATTTTGAACTTATAAAATTATTAAAAGAAGAAAAATATAATAAATATGTTTCTATTGAAATGAAAAATGGCAATACTATAGAAAATATAGAAAAAGTTTTGAACTATATTTATCAATTAAGGAAGGAAAGATAAGTTTATGGATTATACAAATATTGAAGGGGTACCAGATTTTGAATGTCAAGAATATCAAGAAAAGAAAACAAAATACTGTATTTGTATTCCAATTATAAATGAAGGGGAAAGAATAACAAAAGAATTAGAAACTGCAAAGAAACATAATATACCTCAACTTGCTGATATAATAATATGTGATGCAGGTTCGACAGATGGCTCAACAGACTCAAAACTATTACAAAATTTAGGAGTTAATACACTTTTAGTAAAAAAAGGTCCAGGAAAACAGGGAGCACAATTAAGGATGGGATTTTGGTGGGCCTTAAATAGAGGATATGAAGGAATTATTACAATAGACGGAAATAACAAAGATAGTATAGAAGATATACCACGTTTTATAGAAAAATTAGAAGAAGGATATGACTTTATTCAAGGCTCTCGATTTATAAAAGGTGGACAAGCAATAAATACACCATTGGTGAGGTATCTTTCTGTTAGATTGTTACATGCACCAATAATATCTCTTACTGCAAGGAAGTGGTATACAGATACAACAAATGCTTATCGTGCATACTCTAAAAAATATTTAGAACATCCAGATGTTAAGCCTTTAAGAGATATTTTTATGACATATGAACTATTAGCATATCTTTCCGTAAAAGCAGATAGATTGCATTTAAAAACGTGTGAAATCCCTGTAAGACGAGAATATCCAAAAAAAGGAAAAACTCCAACTAAAATTAGTGCAGTTAAAGGAAATAGTGAATTACTAAAGATATTATTTAATAATATGTTTCATAAATATGATGTAAAATAGCTATAAAAGGGGGGATAAAAATGACATATGACAAAATAATAATCGGAGCAGGAATTTATGGTCTGTATTCTGCACTATTTTGTGGAGAAAAAAGACAAAAAATATTAGTATTAGAAAAAGATGCAGAAGCTTTTAAAAGAGCAACATATATCAATCAAGCACGTGTACATATGGGCTATCATTATCCACGTTCACTTTCTACTGCAATTAAATCTGCAAAATATTTTGAAAGATTTAACAAAGCCTATGGCTTTTCTGAACTAACGGAATTTGACCAAATTTATGCAACTTCAACAAATTTTTCTTGGACAAATGCAGAGCAATTCAGAAAATTCTGTAAAGCAGCTGATATAAAATGTGAAGATGTACCTATTGGAAAATACTTTAAAGACGGTACTTGTGATGGTAGTTTTTTAACAAAAGAATATACATATGATGCACAAATTTTAAAGCAATATTTTTTAGAGAAAATAGAAAAGCTTAAAAATGTTGAGATAAAATATGATTGTGATATAGAAAAAATAATAAAACAACAGAATGTATATGAAATAAAATTAAAAACCGGAGAAAGTTTTCAAACCCCATTTTTATTGAATGCAACATATGCATCTGTAAATCAGATTTTAAATATGCTTGGATATGAACCATTTAAAATTAAATATGAGTTATGTGAGATTATATTATGTACAGTAAGTGAAAATTTTAAAAATACAGGTATTACAGTTATGGATGGACCATTTTTTTCTATAATGCCATTTGGAAAAACAGGATATCATTCTTTAACTTCGGTTACTTTTACACCACATATTACAAGCTATGATACTTTACCAACTTTTGAATGTCAAAAAAAATCTGAAGGTTTTTGCACACAAGAAAAATTAGGAAATTGCAACGATTGTCCAGCAAAACCTAAAACAGCATGGAGCTATATGTCAAATTTAGCAAAGAAATATTTGAAAGATGAATATAAATTTGAATATAAAGAATCTCTATTTTCAATGAAACCAATTTTAAAAACTTCAGAAATAGATGATTCAAGACCAACAGTTATAAAACAATTTTCTACAAATCCAACTTTTATAAGTGTATTATCTGGCAAAATAAATACAGTATTTGATTTAGATGAGGTGTTAATATGATTACAAATAAAGAAAAAAATTTTATTTCAGCAGTTGTTTATGTACATAACAATGAAAAACAAATTGCAAATTTTTTAGAAAGTTTAAATAAAAAATTAAATGAAAATTTTGAAAAATATGAAATTATATGTGTAAATGATAAATCTATAGATAATAGTGCAGAAGAAATAAAAAAAGTATCTGACAAAATGAATACAATGGTTAATATTATTAATATGAGCTATTATCAAGGAATAGAATTATCTATGAATGCTGGCGTTGATCTAAGCATAGGAGACTTTGTATATGAATTTGATAATATAAATATTGACTATGATTTAGACGTTATAATTCAAGTATATCAAGAAACTTTAAAAGGATATGACATAGTTTCAGCAACATCTAATAGAAAGAAAAGATTTAGCTCAAGAATTTTTTATAAAATATTTAATAAAAATTCTAATAGCATGTATGCAATACATACAGAAACATTTAGAATTCTTTCTAGAAGAGCAATCAATCGCGTAAAATCTTTAAATACCACAATTCCTTATCGTAAGGCAATATATGCAAATTGTGGTTTGAAATTAAATCATATATATTATTCTTCATTGCAAAATAACAGTTCTAAAATGACAAAAGAAATACAAGATACTAGAAAAGATTTAGCTGTAGATTCAATTATTCTGTTTACAGATGTTGCATATAAATTAGCAATTATAATGGCAATTATCATGATGATTGTTGCAATAGGAACAGGTATATATACAATATATATTTTCTTATCTTCACAGCCAATTGCAGGTTGGACAACAACTATGTTACTTTTATCATTTGCATTTTTTGGAATATTTGCTTTATTAACACTTATGATTAAATACTTAACAATTCTAATAGACTTGATATTTAAGAAACAAAAATATTTGATTGAATCAATTGAAAAGATAACAAAATAGTAATAAAGACCTAGATTTATCTAGGTCTTATAAATTTATTAAATAGTTTTAAAAATAGTATAATAGTTCTAATTTTTTCTTTTTTTATTAAATATAGTAAAAGAGATATATGTAAATTTTTTATATATTCTTTTACATATTCATTTTTATATGGGTCGTCTCCAAATTCATTAAATTTCTTACAAAACAAAGGTATCAATCTTAATTGTTCTTCTTTTGATAATTCAGAAATAGGATAAACAAGTAAATCTAACATCTGATATTTATAGATAGAACCTCTAAGCTGAAATTGAATATCTTCTGGTAAGACTTCGGAATATTTAAAACAAATTTTAGCCGTATCAAAAACAGCAAAGCGTTTTTCATTAAAACCACTATTTTGAATAGAACCAGAACGTTGAAAATATTTATAAAATGGCTTATCAATTTTATAAATAGATTTTGCTCTTCCAAACAAAATTGGTGTAATTGCAATATCTTCATTATTTAAACCAACTGGAAAAATAAGACCATCATATAATTCTTTTTTTACAATTTTATTCCAAGATGCAGCCATAAGAGGAGTATCTATCATTTTGAAATAATCTGTATCACGATTAGTATTTGTGCAAGAAATAACTGATTTTTTACCATCTTCGTAAACTAATTCTACATCACAATATACGGCATCTGCATCTTTTTCCAAAGCTAATCCAAGCATTTCTTTATGCATATTCTCGTCAACATAATCGTCAGAATCAACAAATGTAACATATTTACCTTTAGCTTTTGATATACCAAAATTTTTAGCGTCTGATAAACCTCCATTTTGTTTTTTAAAATATTTTATTATATCTGGATATGTCTCTTTAAATTTTTTTATTATATCCTCTGAATTATCAGGAGAACCATCATTAACTATAATAATTTCAGTATTTTTAGGAATATTTTTTAGGATGCTATTTAAGCATTTTTCTAAATACTTTTCTGTATTGTATACGGGAACAATTATTGAAAGATTTAATTCTGTATTGTTCACAATTAATGTACCTCCTTTTACATTCTAATTGCTTTAATATATCAATTTTATCTAGGTCTTATCAATTTATAAAATTTTAACCAGCGTACAATTGCTTTAATTTTTTCTTTTTTCATTAGCACTAATAAATGCTTTACATGCAAGTTTTTAACATATTCTTTAACATATATGTTTTGGTATGCATCTTCTCCAAGTTCATTATATTTTTTGCAAAAAATAGGTATCAATTTTAGTTGTTGTTCTTCAGATAATTCAGCAATGGGGTAGATAAGATAGGCCAAAATTTGATGTGTATATATTGCACCTTTTATTTGTATTTGAAGTTCTTCTGGCAAATCCTTTGCTTGATTAAAACAGATTTTAGCAGCATTAAATATGGCAAAACGCTTCTCATCAAAAGTACTGTTTTGAATAGAATTAGAACGTTGAAAATATTTATAAAATGGCTTATCAATTTTATAAATAGATTTTGCTTTTGCAAGCAAAATAGGAGTGACTGAAATATCTTCATTTATTAAACCAACTGGAAAGGAAAAGTTATCATATAATTCTTTTTTAATCAATTTATTACAAGATGCAGCCATAAGAGGAGTATCTATCAATTTGAAATAATCTGTATCACGCTTAAAATTAGTACAATAACTTACATATGTATCTCCATTTTCATAAACTTTTTCTATGTCACAATATACAACGTCTGCATTTTTTTTCATAGCTAATTCAAGCATTTCTTTATGCATATTCTCGTCAACATAATCATCAGAATCAACAAATGTAATATATTTACCTGTAGCTTTTGATATACCAAAATTTTTAGTATCTGATAAACCACCATTTTGTTTTTTAAAATATTTTATTATATCTGAATATTTTTCTTCAAATTTTTTAATTATATTTTCTGAATTATCAGGAGAACCATCGTTAACTACGACAACTTCGGTCTTTTGGGGAATATTTTTTAGGATGCTATTTAAACATTTTTCTAAATATTTTTCTGTATTATATACTGGGACAATTATTGAAAGGTTTAAATCTTCACTATTCAAGACCAAAACGCCTCCTTTCATTTTCTCTTCTTTGATATACCAATTCTTTAACATCTTCTGGCACATCTACAGCATTTAAAATATAATCCTGCATACGACAAATCTCTTCAAATTCTTGTGCACCTGAAGTTGTTAAGGTGACAGATTTTTTCTGCATACGATGATAATTTAAAGATTCTTTAAAATATGAAATACTACCATATTCTAACATCTTACTATAAAAATACCAGTCTCCAGCTAATCTAAACGTTTGAGCAGTTTTTAATAAATTATCATAATCAATATTAGGTAATTTTTTAAATACCACACTAGAAACATTTGCAATTGTATTATTTATACACATTGTACTAGAAAGCTCGTCTAATCCAGAACAATGATAATCTTGATTCCATTTACCACATTTAAAAATATCTATCCATATACGTAAATCATTCATTAAAATGATGTTTTTCTCATCCATTGTTAATGATTCACAATAAGAAATAACTGTGTCTTCATTTTGAAAACCATTCATTATGGTTTCTAAAAAAATTGGAGAACAACTATCATCTGCTTCTGCTATCCAAAGATAATCTCCTGTTGATAAAGAAAATGCTCTTTGCCAGCCACAAAATACATTACCACTATTTACATCATTTTTAATAAATTCTATTTTTAAATTAGGAAATTTTTTATATAACTTTTTAATCTTTTTTTCAATAACAGTTACACTATTGTCTTTAGAACAATCATCAATAATAATTAACTCATAAATGGGATATGTTTGATTAACAATGGAATCTATTCTTTCTATAATATAATTTTCATAATTATAATTTGGAATAACCACTGAAACTTTTTTTGGATTATCTATATTTAATTTTGGAGGAATGTTTTTGTAAATATTTATTTTTGGTTTGAAAAAATCTTTAAATTGAAACATAGTAAAATCAATTCCTTTCTCGCAAATTTAACCATTAATTATTTGCTCATATTATATTATAAATAATATAGTAAAGTCAACCAATATAGAGAATTAAATTTTTATAGTATAAGCATTGCCTTTTTTGGGTATTTTTGATATACTAATGTCATAATTCAGTTTATATCCTTGAAAGGAAAGATGTTAAAATGAATCAAAATAAAATTACAGTAATAGTACCTTGCTATAATGTAGAAAAATATGTAGAAAAAAGTATAGAATCTTTATTAAATCAAACATATAAAAATTTAGAAATTATTGTAATAGATGACTGCTCAACAGACAATACTTATTCAATATTAAAAAAATTATTAAGTAAAAATAAATTTGCTCTATATAAAAACGATAAGAACAGAGGATTAGCATATACAAGAAATAGAGGAATAAGTTTAGCAAATTCAAAATATATTGGCTTTTTTGATTCAGATGATTATATTGATACTAATTATTATGAAACATTAATGAATACAATAATAGAGGAAAATGCAGAAATAGCTATTTCTGATATACAACTTGAAACAGAAGATGGGAAAATACTTCCTACTTTAGACACTACTATTGATACAGAAAATTTAGATATAAAATTAGCTGTTATAGATACAGGAGCAGCCGCTTCTGTATGTAATAAACTATTTAAAAAAGAAATAATTGAAAAATATCCTTTTCCAGAAGGAAAAATTAATGAAGATATTGCAACAACTTTTCCTGCTGTTTTACACGCGAACTCTATAGTATATACAAACAAAGTAAAATACCATTATATTCAAAGAAATAATTCAATTCAAAATTCTGAATTTTCAGAAAAAAGATTTGACATAATAAAAACAGTGGAATTAACATTAGAAAGAATAAAAGATGTAGAAAATTATCAAGAATGTAAAAATATAATTTTGTACCACCAAATTTTGATGTTATATGTTTTTGCAATAATACCTTTAAAAGGCTTTAAAAATAGACAAAAATACTTAAAAATGTTTATAAAAAAACAATCAAACATTAGAATAGAAAAAAATAAGTCAATAGTTAAAAGATACCTTTCAACTTTAGGAAAATTTAAAAAAATATACTGGCATATGGTAATAAATTTATTGAGACTAAAATCTGCAACATTGATAAATTTATTAGTGAATATTGCTCATATTATTAAAAAATTAAAGCAGAAAACAGTTATAAAAAAGGATGTAACTTTTTTAGACATTATAAATGCTGCAAAAAAGCAAAAAGAAAAGAAAAAATCTAAAATTTCTATTTCTGTTGTAGTTCCGAATTATAATTATCAAGAATTTTTATTGCAAAGAATTTATAGTATTTTAAATCAAACAGAAAAAATACATGAATTAATTTTACTAGACGATTGCTCAACAGATAATAGTAGAGAATTAATTGATGAAATAGTTAAAAAATTGCAACCATACATAATAATACGAAAAGTATATAATGAAAAAAATACAGGAGTTGCTTTTAAGCAATGGAAAAAAGGGTTTGAATTAGCAGAAAGTGACTATGTATGGATTGCCGAAGCAGATGACTATTGCAATAAAAATATGTTAAAAAAACTTATTAAACAAATAAAAAAAGATAGTAAAATAACTATTGCTTATGTTGACACAGCATTTATTGATAAAGACGGAAAAATTGTATTAAAATCAATTAAGCCAGAAATTGATATCCGTAAAACAGGACATTGGAACCACTCATATATAAATAATGGACAAAGTGAGCTTCAAGATTATACATTTTTAAATTGTACTATTGCAAACGTATCTTCTTGCTTAATAAAAAATGGAGACTATAGAGAGATTTTTGAGAAGGCTGAAACATATATTCAAGCTGGCGACTGGGTCTTTTATGCCCACTTAATGACATTGGGAAATGTTGCATATGTTAATAAACCATATAATTATTATCGTATTCATGGAAATAATATCTCAAGTGTTATGGATAAGCAAAAACACTTAAAAGAAATTGAAAAAATTCATAATGATATGAAAAATTTGACAAGTATTACAAATTGGCATGAAAAAGAATTCCAAAAACGTTATGATTTTTTAAAGAAAGCTTGGAATTTAGAAGAAATACATGACTAAGTAAAAAAGGGGAAATTTTTAAAATATGAAAGAATATGTAAGAAAGCATAAGGATAGCATATTAGTCATAGCTATATTTATTATATTTGCAATTTTTTTAATATTTCAACATCAATTTTTATATTTATATCACGATGACTATGGCTATGCATCTTTAAGCTATGTAGGAGGTGCTCCTGAGAATGTTCATGGAACAGATTTTACATTTTCAGATATAATAGGCTTCTTACAAAAGCATTATTTAAATTGGGGTGGAAGAGTATTATCATTTTTTGTAGAAGTTGCTGGGTTACACTATCTAGGACTAAATGGATTCCGTATTTTACAAGCAATCACTATTTTAGGTATTTTCTTTTTAATATATTTAATTATGAACAAGATTTTAGACAAAAAAGTAAAGAAATGGATAATAGCACTTGTTACAGTTGCCTTATATGGTATTACAGAGTATAGGGCATTTGCAGATGGAGTTTTTTGGATAACGGCATCAGTATTATATGTTTGTCCTATATTTTTCTTACTTTTATTTGTATATTTATATTCTTTTAAGAAGAATATAAAAAATAAGGGAATTTTTAAGAAATTTATCTATATTGCTCTACTTGGTGTTACAATATTTATTGCAACTTTCTCTCAAGAGCAAATTGCTGTTGCAAGTTTTATGTATATATTAGTTTGGACTGGCTATAACATTATCAAGAATAAAAAATTAAGTAAGCTAGATATATTCTTAACAATTATAAGTGGTATAGGATTTGCAATTTTAATGTTAGCACCAGGAAATGAAATAAGAAAGCAATCTCAATCAAGTGCAGGATTTTATGAATTACCGTTTTTTGAAATGTTAGGAAAGGGCACTGCTGAGACTATTATAGGAAATTTTTCTGAATATAATAAAATTTTTCAGTTTTTCTTTTTTGGAACAGCAATATTGTTTGGAATAAAAAACTTACAGAAGAATACAGGCTTTAAAGCTTTAAATATGCTTAATTTAATATCAACATCAGGAATACTTTTAACAACGTTCATAAAAGAAGAAGGATACTTTAATTTTGCTTATAACATATTTGACAATTCAATATATAAGATAGGGGTTACTTTAATAGCACTAATACAGTTAGGACTAATTGCGTATAGTATCACAATTTATTTATGGAATAGAGGTACAAAAAACTTAGCAATTTTATTATGGTGTGCAATTTTTTCACAAGGAGCTATGATAGTTGCACCATACTTTCCAGTACGTTCTAGTATTATCTTTGAATATTTGTATAATTTAATAGGAATTACTATTATAGGAGATATATATTCAGAAAGTAACAATAAAATAATTATTTCTTGCTCAATATTGCCATTTCTTGTATTATGCATTTTTAATAGTGCAAAGATTACAAAAGGATATAAAGATAATAGCTTTGTAAATGAAGAAAATAATCAAAAACTGCAAATTGTATCAGAAGAAATTAAAGCGGGAGAAGATATTACTAACATAACTTTAAAAAAATTGCCAAATCTAAAGTATAGTGGAGCTCAACCATATCAAGAAAACTGTGATTATATATTATGGTGGATAAAAGCATATTATGATTTACCTTTAATAGGAATTGATATTCAATACGAATAAGAAAGTAGGAAAAAATGGAAAATTTAAAAGAACTTTTAATTAAATATAAAGATGTAGTATTTTATATAATATTTGGAATCCTAACAACAATTATAAATATTGGCTCATTTTACATTTTGCACTCTCTTTTTCATTGGGAAGAAAATATATCTAATATAATTGCAATAACATTTGCTGTTCTTGTTGCATATTTCACTAACAAAGATTTAGTATTTCATTCTCAAGCAAAAGGTAGTAGAGAAAAAATAATAGAATTTTTTAAATTTATCTTAGGCAGACTTTTTACAATGATTGTTGAATATGTTGGATGCTTATTATTATTTAAATATGCTCCAATCCCAGCAATTATAAGCAAATGTGGAATGACAGTTATAGTAATTATTTTAAACTTTTTTATTAGTAAATTTTTTGCTTTTAAGAAAAAAGAGTAATATTAGTAGGAGTGAATAAAAATGAAAAAAGTATCATTTGTTATACCAATGTACTATGAAGAAAAAGTAGTAGAAGAATGCTACAAAAGAGTAAAAAAGGTTTTAAATGAATTAACTCAATATGACAGTGAAATAATCGTGGTAAACGATGATAGTAAGGACCAAACCTTACCAATATTAGAAAACTTGGCAAAAAATGATAAATCATTAAAAGTGATTTCTTTTTCTCGTAATTTTGGGCATCAAGCAGCTGTAACGGCTGGTTTACAATATGTTACTGGTGATGCTATTGTGATTATAGATGCAGATATGCAAGATCCACCAGAATTAGTTAAAGAAATGCTAGAATTGTGGGAACAGGGCAATGAAGTTATTTATGGTAAAAGAAAAGTAAGAAAAGGAGAATCTGCTTTCAAATTACTAACAGCTAAAATGTTTTATCAAACCTTAAATGCCTTATCAGATGTAGAAATTCCAAAAGATACAGGCGATTTTAGATTAGTAGATAGAAAAGTTGTAGATACAATTAATCAATTACCAGAACACAATAAATTTTTAAGAGGTTTATTTAGTTGGGTAGGATATAAACAAATACCATTTGAATATGAAAGACAAGAACGTTTTGCAGGAACTACAAAATATCCACTTAAAAAAATGTTAAAATTAGCTTCAGATGGTATCATCAGCTTTTCAACAAAACCTTTAAAACTAGTAGGAACATTAGGAATTTTATCTGTTTTAATATCTTTTATTTTATTAGTTTATGCTATAATTTCATATATTTTTAAATTAAATGACTTATCAGCAGGTTGGACATCTATTATGGTTGCGATTACATTTTTTGCAGGAATTCAGTTATTATCAATTTGGGTTATTGCAGAATACATAGGAAGAATTTATGACGAATCAAAAAGAAGACCACAATATATTATAGATAAAAAAATAAATATAGAGGAGTAAAAAAATGGAAAAAATATCAGTTATTGTACCATGTTATAATGAAGAAGAAGCAGTATCACTATTTTATAAAGAAACTGAAAAA
This sequence comes from uncultured Clostridia bacterium, assembly GCA_947627605.1. Taxonomy (GTDB): domain Bacteria; phylum Bacillota; class Clostridia; order TANB77; family CAG-508; genus CAG-269. The sequence continues at coordinate 29,632 of CANQWU010000008.1, read as the reverse complement.
GTAAAAATGCAAGATTTTCCTGAAATTGAATTTGAATACATATTTATAGATGACGGTTCTAAGGATAAAACTTTAGAAGAAATTAAGAAAATTTCAAATGAAAATAAAAATGTTAAATACATTTCTTTTTCAAGAAATTTTGGAAAAGAAGCGGCAATGCTTGCAGGATTAGATGAATCTACTGGTGATTATGTCACATTAATGGATGCAGATCTGCAAGATCCGCCAAGTTTACTAAAAAAAATGTATGATATGATAAAAAATGAAGGATATGACTGCATTGCAACTAGACGCATTACAAGAAAAGGAGAACCACCTATTCGTAGCTTTTTTGCAAGATGTTTTTATAAATTAATAAATCATATTTCAGATGTTAAAATGGTAGATGGTGCAAGAGACTTTAGATTAATGACAAGGCAAATGGTTGATAATATTGTTTCAATGCGAGAATATAATCGCTTTTCAAAGGGATTATTTAGTTTTGTAGGATTTAAAACAAAATGGATAGAATATGAAAATGTCGAAAGAGTTGCAGGTAAAACAAAATGGTCTTTTTGGAAGTTATTTAAATATGCAATCGAAGGAATTACAGCTTTTTCAACAGCACCATTAATTTTTTCTTCATTTATTGGCTTACTATTTTGCCTAATTGCTTTTTTACTAATAATATTTATCATTGTAAAAACATTGGTATATGGTGATCCAACAAGTGGATGGCCATCTATGGTCTGTATAATTGTTTTTGTAAGTGGTATACAGTTATTTTCTTTAGGAATTATTGGCCAATACTTATCAAAAACATATTTGGAAGTAAAACATAGACCAACATATATAATTAAAGAAAAAAACTGAAAAATCGACTTGTTTTTCAAAATAAATAATGTTATTATATTAGCATAAGAAAGAAGAGTGAAAAAAATGAAAATATTAATTACAGGTGCAAATGGTATGCTTGCAAAATCAGTAATTAAAAGATTAGATAATGGAAATGAATTAATATTAACTGATGTTGAAGACTTGGATATTACAAATGAAATAGATGTAACGAATTTCATACAAGAAAAAAAGCCTCAATATATAATTAACTGTGCAGCATATACAGCAGTAGATAAAGCTGAGGAAGTTTATGATTTAGCAGATAAGATTAATGGTGATGGACCTAAAAACTTAGCAAAAGCAGCTAAGATGGTTGATGCCACTTTAATTCATATTAGTACAGACTATGTATTTGATGGAGATTTAGATGTTTCAAAATTTTATACTGAAGAAGATAAAGTAGGACCTGTAACTGTTTATGGAAAAACAAAATTACACGGGGAAGAACAAGTAAAAAATAATACAGATAAATACTATATTTTTAGAACAGCTTGGCTATATGGAAATGGTAACAATTTTGTTAGAACAATGTTAAAACTAGGAAAAGAAAAAGAAGAATTATCTGTTGTTTCAGACCAACACGGAAGTCCTACATATGCAGAAGATTTAGCCAATATTATTGGAGAATCTATTGAAAAGAAAATACCATATGGGTTATATCATTCAACAAATCAAGGCTTCACAACATGGTATGAATTTACAAAAAAAATATTTGAACTTGCAAATATCGACTGCAAACTTAAGCCAGTTACATCAGAAGAATTTGTTAGACCTGCCAAAAGACCAAAAAACTCTCAATTAAGTAAAGATAAATTATTGTCATATGGAATTAACATTCCAAATTGGGAAGATGGATTAAAAAGATATTTAGAAATAGAATTAAACTAATATATATTTAACTTATCTAGGCAAGAAGTCTCCTACCTCTAAGTTAGTGAGATGAATTGCAATTTTTATGTTGACATATTGTAAAAAATGTATTAGTATGTTTTCACTCTAGTAAATAACAAGAGAGATTTTCTTTATGAAACTAGATAGTAATGCACATTCAGTATTTTTGCTACATTATCATCTTGTGCTTGTAGTAAAATATCGTAGAGAAGTATTTGATAATAATATATCAAAACGTGCAAAAGAAATTTTCGAGTACATTGCACCTAATTACAATATTACATTACAAGAATGGAATCATGATAAAGATCATGTTCATATACTTTTCAAAGCACATCCAAAAACAAAGAATCTAAGTATTAGAGAATGGGATTGCCCTAAATGTGGAATTCACCATGATAGAGATATAAATGCTGCAAAAAATATAAGAAAAGAAGGAATGAAACTAGCAATAGCATGATAAATAAATAGAACCGTGGGGCACACGGAGATAGCTCGTTTATGCTCAGCATATTAGTGTTGTCGAGCGAGAAGCCCCCACTTCTTAAGTGGTGGGAGTATGTCACTATTGATAATAATGACTTAGAACAATTGTAATTCCTTGTAAAAAAGTTCTATAGTTGTTATTAATAAAATTACAGATACAAAGGGGGTAAACCTTCCCCTTTGATTATCTAATATATAGAAAGAAATGAGGTAAAAATGAAAAAAAGAAAAGGAATTATTTTAGCAGGAGGAAGTGGTACAAGACTATATCCACTAACACTTGCAATATCAAAACAAATTATGCCAGTATATGACAAGCCTATGATTTATTATCCTTTATCTGTACTTATGGAAGCAGATATAAAAGAAGTATTGATAATATCAACACCGAGAGATATTATTGTATTTCAAAATTTGTTAGGTGATGGAAACCAATGGGGAATGCATTTTGAATATAAAATTCAAGAAAAACCAAATGGTTTAGCTGAAGCTTTTATAATAGGTGAAGATTTTATAGGTGAAGATAATGTTGCAATGATATTAGGTGACAATATGTTTTATGGCTCACATTTACCAGAGTTATTACAAAGAGCAAATGAAAGAGAAAATGAATCAACAATATTCGGATTTTACGTAAAAGATCCTAGAAGATATGGAGTTGTAGAAATTGCAGATGATGGAAAAGCTATATCTATAGAAGAAAAACCTGAAAATCCAAAATCAAATTTTGCAGTACCTGGATTATATTTCTACACTAATGATGTTATAGATATTGCCAAAAATGTAAAACCATCTGCACGTGGAGAAATTGAAATAACTTCAATAAATGACGAATATATGAAAAGAGGAAAACTAACAGTTGAGAAATTAGGAAGAGGAATGGCTTGGTTTGATACAGGTACACATGATGCATTATTAGAAACTGCAAGCTTTGTTCAAACTATTGAAAAACGTCAAGGAATGCAAGTTTGCTGTCCAGAAGAAATTGCATATCGTAAAAAATGGATTGGTAAAGAAAAACTATTAGAAATTTCTGAACCATTTATGAAAACCGAATATGGACAATATCTAAAAAACTTAGCTGAAGGAAAAATTTAAAAAAGGAGAAGAAAATGTTTTTAAGCAAATTAAAAAAAATATATAAATCAGATATTTTTCCTTTTTTGATATATATTTTCTTAATGATTTGTTTTCATTTCTTAATACAAAAAACAGGAATAGATGATATATTTTTTGGTAATGCATGTAATAATATAAGTTTATTTGAATATCTAGTAAACCGATATCAAAATTGGACTTCTCGTTTAGTTATTGAAGCAGGAGAAGTAATATCTTGTGGATTTTTACCTTTATTTATATGGAAAGTAATAAATATAGGGATGTATAGTTTATTACTTTATTCTATATCAAAATTAATTATTACAGAAAATAAAAGGAAAATGAATTTTATTCTTGCAGGTAGTTTAATTTGTATTCCAATATTCATATTAGCAGAAGCTGGTTGGATATCTACAATGAATAATTATATATGGACTGCAGCAACTGGATTATATGCTATGATACCATTAAGAAAAATTTATAATAATGAAAAAATTAGCATTCTTCAAGCTCTTACTTATATACTTGCGATAATGTATGCAAGTAATCAAGAACAAATGGCAGGAATTTTATTTATTGTATATGCATGCTTTACTTTTATATATGTAAAAAATAAAAAAGTAAAACCTATAATATGGATATTGAATGCTATAATTATTCTTAACCTAATTTCTGTTTTATTATGTCCTGGAAATTCAGTTAGAAAAGTACAAGAAATAGCTAATTGCTATCCAGAATATGCAAGTTTTGGAATTTTGAAAAAATTACAAATAGGTTTAACTTCAATGATGGATTACTGTTTAATACAAGAAAGGTTAGTATTTGTTATATTTATTTTTGTTATAACTTTAGCACTTTGGAAAAATGCAAATAATTTAAAATCTAAAATTTTTGCAATAACTCCAATTGGAATATGTATTGCTTTTAAGTATTCTAATACATTTCTTAGCAGAGTAGATTTTATTGATATGGAACATTCTAAAATTTATTTATACTTTAAAGTTATTACATATATTGCAATTATAATATTACTTGGAATTAGCTTATATAGTATTTTCAAAGAAGATATAAAAAAGAGTTTATTATCAATTCTGATATTTTCTACAGGAATAATTAGTAGATATATTATGGCATTTTCTCCAACAGTGTATGCTTCAGGAGAAAGAACATCAATGTTTTTCTATATATCAATGTGTATGTTAATAGTATATGTTTGTAATAATTTATTAAAAAGAAAGGAAGAAAAAAATGAACAAATTCAAGAAAATTGAAACAAGTATAAAAGATGTATATATAATTGAGCCAGCTGTATTTGGTGACAATAGAGGATATTTTATGGAAACATATAGTAAAAAGGAATTTGAAGAAATGGGGCTATATTATGACTTTGTTCAAGACAATCAATCAAAATCCAAAAAAGGTGTTTTAAGAGGATTGCATTTTCAAAAAGAAAATGTTCAAGCTAAATTAGTACGTGTTATAAAAGGAAAAGTTTTTGATGTGGCAGTTGACCTAAGACCAGGAAGTGAAACTTATGGAAAATGGGAAGGAGTTATTCTTTCAGACGAAAATAAAAAGATGTTTATGATACCAAAAGGATTTGCTCATGGATTTTTGGTTTTATCTGATGAGGCAGAATTTACATATAAGTGTGATGACTTCTTTAATAAAGAAGCAGAAGGAGGATTAGCTTGGAATGATAAAGAAGTTGACATTGATTGGCCTTTAGGTGATATGGAAATTGCTGATTTATTAACATCTGAAAAGGATGCAAAATGGCCAACTTTAGAAGAATTAAGAAAAACAGATTTATTTCAAAATTTAAAATAAGGAAGGATAAATAAACATGAAAAATAATGTATTAGTAACAGGTGCAGCTGGATTTATCGGCGCAAATTTTGCAGAATATTTTGTAAATAAACATCCAGAATATAATGTAATTGTATTAGATAAACTAACATATGCAGGAAATTTAGATAACTTAAAAAAAGTAATGGATAAGATTACATTTATAAAAGGAGACATATGTGATTTTGAATTTGTTTTAGATTTGTTTAAAAAATATGAAATTAATGGTGTAATTCACTTTGCAGCAGAATCACATGTAGATAATAGTATAAAAGACCCATTTATTTTTACACATACTAATGTAATAGGAACTCACACATTATTAGAAGCGGCAAAAAGGACATGGGGAGAAGGAAGCCCAAATAAATTTGTACATATTTCAACAGACGAAGTATATGGTTCTTTAAAAGAAACTGGATATTTTTCTGAAACTTCTCCAATTAAACCAAGTAGTCCATATTCTTCTTCAAAAGCAAGCTCAGATTTAATTGCATTTGCATATAAAGAAACATATAAGATGAATATAAATATAACAAATTGCTCAAACAATTATGGACCTTATCAACATAATGAAAAATTGATTCCTCATATGATTAAATTAGCTTTAAACAATCAAAAGTTGCCAGTATATGGAACAGGTAAAAATATTCGTGATTGGCTATATGTAGAAGACCATTGTGAAGCAATTGATTTAGTATTCCATAATGGTGTTTCAGGGGAAAGATATAATATCGGAGGACATAATGAAAAAAGAAATCTTGAAATAGTGAAACTAATTTTACAAAGACTAGGAAAATCAGAAGATTTAATAGAATTTGTAGAAGATAGAAAGGGACATGATTACCGTTATGCAATAGACCCTACAAAAATAAAAAATACATTAGGATGGGAGCCAAAAACTAAATTTGAAGATGGAATCGTAAAAACTATTGATTGGTATTTAGCAAATCCAGAATGGTTAAAATAATAATATTCAAAGCATCGGGGGATTACGATGCTTTTATTTTAAAGAGGTATATAAAATGAAAATAGGAATTGATATAGGTGGTAGCCATATTGCACTTAGTGTAATAGACGAAAAAACAATTTTGGAAAAGATAGAATATGTATATGATACAAATTTCAAACAAAATATTTGTGAAAATATAGTAGAATATTTGAAAAATACTATATCTAACATTTTAAAAAGATATGAAATTGAAATGATTGGAATATCACTTGCAGGATATATAAAAAATAATATTTTGATACATTCTCCGAATCTACCAGAATTGAATGGAATTAATTTTGCTGATATTTTATTTGATGAATTTTCAATACGTACTTGTGTAAATGTAGATAGCCTCTGTGCTACAAAAGCAGAAAAAAAATATGGATGTATAAAAGATTATTCAAAAGGTGTTTTCCTTGTTATAGGAACTGGGATAGGAGGGGTAACATTTGATGATGATTATATGTCTGTTAGTGAATATGGACATATGGTAATTCAAAAGGATGGAAAGTTATGTAGATGTGGAAAATTAGGCTGTTTTGAAACCTACGGTTCTATGAAGGCATTTAAAGAGAGTATAGAAAAAAATTTTGGTATAGAAAATCATTCAGGTAAAATAATTCGTACATATTTGCGTGAAAATATAAATGATTCTAAAGTTCAAGAAGTAATAGATAACTATGTTGATGCGTTTTGTTTAGGATTGAGTAATATTATTGATATTAATATGCCAGAAGTTATAGGCTTTGGAGGAAGTTTTTCTTATTATGAAGATATTTTGCTAGAAAAAATCGAGCAAAAATTACAAAAAATCCCTCTATTTATTGATAAAAATATTATACCAAAATTAGTTATGGGACAATTTCAAAATGATGCAGGAATGATAGGAGCAACTTTATTTTAAATTATATATTTCAAAATTTACATAAATTCATATTATATATTAAGACAATTTGAAAGGAGGCTATGTAAATTTTGAATGTAAAAGGAAAAAAAATTGGATATGTACTTACAGGCTCTTTTTGTACTTTTAATAAGACAATTCCTATAATGAAGGAATTAGCTGAAATGGGAGCAGAAATTGTTCCTATTATGTCTTTTAATAGCTATGAATTAGATACCAAATTTGGAAAAGCACAAAGTTTTATAGATAAAATTGAAAATATATCTGGCAAGAAAATTATACACACAATTCCAGATGCTGAGCCAATAGGACCTAAAAGATTAACTGATATTATGGTTATTGCTCCTTGCTCAGGAAACACTATTTCAAAACTTGCTTATGATATTATAGATACTCCTGCTACTATGGCTGCTAAATCACATTTAAGAAATAATTTACCTATTGTAATTGCAATTTCTACAAATAATGGATTAGGCGCAAATGCTGAAAATATTGGAAAGTTGTTAAATAGGAGAAATTATTATTTTGTACCTTTTAGACAAGATAATCCTATAACAAAGCCAAGATCAATTGTAGCAGATTTTGATATGATAATTAAAACCGTAGAAGCGGCACTAGAAGGGGAACAGATAAATCCAATATTATTATAAAATAAAAAAGCAAACATTTTTTTGTAAAAACTATTGACAAGAAATAAATGTTCGTATATAATATTCTTATAAGGCGAACATTTATTTTTTTATTTGGAGGTTTTTTTATGAAAATTAAAATTGTAAATAGAAAGAAATTTATCAAATTACCAATTATTTTGTTATGTTTATTATTTATATTAATATTGATATTTACTACTAAAGCTTCTAGTAACACAAAAACAACTTATAAAACTATATATGTATCTAAAGGAGATACTTTATGGGATATTGCTATTAAAGAAACAAATATAAATCCATATTATAAAGATAATGATATTAGAGATGTAGTGCAAAATATAAAGGAATGTAATGAGTTAGGAAATACAAGTTTATCAATAGGTGAAGAATTAAAAATTCCATCTTTCTAGATTAAAAAGCAATACATAAAATTATGTATTGCTTTAAGTTATAAATTAGAAAGAGGATTGCTTTCTAATGCATTTTTAACTTGTACACTATTAACATGAGTATAAATTTCAGTTGTAGAAATACTTTCATGTCCCAAAACTTCTTGCAAAGCTCTAATATCTACTTGTCCATATTGATACATCAGTGTTGCTGCTGTATGGCGTAATTTATGTACAGAATATTTTGAAGGATCTAATCCTGCTTCTAATATTTTTGTATATACAATATGCTGAACAGTTCTTCTACTAATTCTTTCTTTTCTTTCACTTAAGAATAAAGCTTTTTGAGAATTTAATTTGTCAGTTTTAATTCCTTGTTTTGGTCTAACATCTAAATAATCTTTTATTGCATTTATGCAAGCCTTATTTAAAAATATAGTTCTTTCCTTATTACCTTTTCCTATTATACTTAACTTATTTTCACTAAAGTCAATATCAGTAATATTTATTCCAACAAGTTCTGATAAACGCATACCACAATTTAGAAATAAAGTAATAATAGCATAATCTCTTTGATGATTTCTATTATCGGCATTATCAGTAGTTTTTAATAATTTTTTACTATCATCTAAATTCAAATATTTAGGTAATCTTTTATCTAGTTTAGGAGTCTCTAGATTTTGAGCTGGATTTTCTTTAAGTCGGAACTCTGAATCTGCCTTTTGGCTTAAATACTTAAAAAATATTCTGATTGTAGAGACCTTTCTAGCCCTTGTTGCAGATTTACTTTTTTGTTCTCTAGCTAAATAGCTGATAAATGCATGAATATCGTTAAGTTCTATGTTTTTTATCGTATCAAATCCGATATCTTTAATTATGATTTTTGCAAAATCTGTTTCTTTTGTCAATCCAAAATGTATCTTAATAAACTTTAAAAACATAGCTAGGTCATAGTTATATTCTTTTATGCTATTAGGTGATTTATTTAAAATAGTTGTACTGTAATCTAAAAATGCATTTAAATATTCAGGATTATTTTCAGATTTAATCATATTTTTTCACCTCTTTGAATATTATAAGTATATTTTATCAAATTAAATATTTTATAGCAATATTTAGTATAAAATTCTAGTAAAAAATATTGTCAAAATTATACATTTATGCTAGAATAAAAGGGCAATATAGTTGCAAAGAATAAATAAAGGGTGGATGTAAAAAATGAAAAAAAATTTAGCAGTTTTTTTAACAATTTTATTAATTTTTATCTCTGCAACAGCTGTTTTTGCAGTGGATAAAATGGATTTAACTTTAAGTGAATCAGAATTAAATGTAGGAGAGGAATTAACACTGACTATAAATTTTGACAGTGAATCAACCTCTTCTTTATCTAATTATACAGCAAAATTAAAGTATGACAAAGATGTTTTTGAGACCGTGGAAAAAGAAGATTTTGGAGAACAAGAAAATTGGTCTGATATAAAATATAGCAATTATGATAGTAAATTTTCTTTAACTAGTGAGTCAGAAGAAACAACACCAAATCATATAAATATAAAATTAAAAGTAAAAGAAGATGCAAAACCAGGAGAAACCAATATCAGTGTATATAGTGCAAGTGCATCTGATGGTGAAAATACATTAATATTGGAAGATGCATCTCAAAAAGTTAAAATATTAGGTGAAGAAACAGATACAGTAGCAAATATAGAAAATGAAAACACTTCTAATATTCAAACTGAAAATCAAGAAGCTAAAGGTGAATTTCCTTGGCTAGCTTTAATATGTGTTTTACTATGTATAGCTATTATTTTTGGTATAGTAAAAATATTGCCTAAATTTAACCCAAATAAAAAAGAAAAAACTATAATTACTTTAATTGGAATAATTTTAGTTATTTTATTACTTACTGTTAGTATAGAAAAAGCATTTAGAAAATCAGCAAATGTTAATACTGATACTGCTGTAGGATATGAAGAAACTGTAAAAAAAGATTTAGAATATATATTAGAAATTAAGAACAAATCAGAAGAATTAATAAATTCAGATATAGATGATACTGAAACTAATAATGATAATACTTCTAGCACTAATGAAACTTCAAGTGAAACTGAAAAGAATAATTATGTAGCTAGCTCTCAAAATGGAAACTCTGCTAATTCGAACATTAATTACACATCAAATAATAATGATACTACTGACAATAGCAAAGACAATGACAATGATAATAATAACAATGATGATAGTCAAAATAATGATAATAATGTAAATGATGATAACCCAAATAATGAAGGAGAAACACCATCAGAGAAATATGATTTTACAAGCAAGAATATGACATTATCTGAAAAAGTTTCTAAAGATGATAAATTAATTCTTTCTTTTGAAAATGCTGCACAATCACAATATGGTGTAAAATCAGTTGTTATAAATGGTATAGAATATCAAGTAAAAAATGAAAATGGAAAATATACAGTCGAATTACCTAAAGGGATAAAAGGTAGTAAAAACAAAGTAACTGTAGAAAAAGCTATATTAGAAAATGGTTACGAAAAAGAAATTAATCAAACTTTTGAATATACATATTTAAAAGATAAACCCTCTATTGAAAGCATTGATGTTGAAAAAAATGATAAAGATTTAACAGTAGATTTAGCTATTAAAGATACTGATTTAGCAGTTAAAGATGTGACAATATATTTAATTGACGAAAAAGGAAATGTTGTAACTTCACAAAAACTTTCAGAAAATGGAAATTTATTTGATATAAGTAAAGCAGGAACATATAAAGTAAAATCAAAAGTTACATATGACTTAGGAGACAATAATGAATTATCCATAGAAAAAGAAGCAAAAAATACATATAATACACCACTAACAATAAAAATAATAGATGGTAAAATTTTATCTAATGGAAAAGATACTAAGTACTTAAAACAAGGACAAAATGCACAAGTTGTATATACATTTGAGTCAAACACAGATGAAGTAATAAAAGAAATATATCTTAATTCTCAAAAACTTTCTGCAACAAAAAATGCAGATGGTACATATGTAGTTAGTTTTGATGCACCAAAAACTGCAGGAAAATTAAATTTAGAAGTATCAAAAGTACATTTTGATAGATTTGGAGATATTGATGTTACATATAGTCAAGAAGTAGAAATATTAAAATCTGTAAAACCTAATTTATCAAGTGTGCAAATAGATAAAACAGGAGAAAAACCAGTATTAGTTTATGAAATTAAAGACCAAGAAGACACATTTGTAAGTGGAAAAATAGTAATTACAAATATAAAAAATCCACAAGAAAAGCAAGAAGTAGATATACAAGAATTAAAAGGGAATATTGAACTTGAGAATATAAAGCCATTTACAAGATATAGTGCTAATTTCGTAATTACATATGATTTAGATGAAAATAAAGAAAATAATGATAATCAAGAAGTAAGAACATTTGATGGAATTGAATTCGAATTAGAAATTGATTATGAATTCGAATTAAAAGATTTAAAAGTCACAAATGTAGATAGAACAAATAAGAAAATATCATTACAGTTTACAAGTACAAATGTAACAGAAACAAACGAAGAATATGAAAATCATTATGTTACAAAAGTAACAATAAATGGTAAAGTATATAATGTTACAAAATCAGGAAATTCATATACTGTAACAATTCCTTATGAAAATGAAACTAATACAGTTTTAGAATTACAAACTGCTGAATTAAATAATGGACATCAATTCAAAAATTTAGAAAATAAAGTAGTAGTATTTAAGACAAAACCAACAGCAAAAGTAGATGCAGAAGTAATTGCTGAACAAAAAACAATAAAAGGAAAAATTGATATTACAGATGCAGATAACATAATAACAGCTTTAGAAGCAAGATTAGTAGATTCAAAAGGTAAAACAATATCAAGTCAGCAAATTACTAAAGAAACTAAAGAAGTAACTTTTGATGCAGGAAATGATATGTTTAATGCTGGAATTTATTCTATTGAAATTGGTGCGGATTATGATGCAGTTGATGGATTAGTACATAACAGTAAAGAAACAATAGGAAAAGCAGATGTAACAATTCATACAAAGGCAAGTATTACAAAAGCAGAAGTGCAAAACTATTATATAGAAAAAGGTAAAAATGTAGAAATAAAATATACATATAAGTCAAACAACAAAAATAAACCAACAGGTATAAATATTGATGATACTTTCTATCCTGCAACTGTAAATCTTGATGATGGAACATTCACAGTTTCAATTTTAGCAGGAACAGATGGTTATGGTGTAAAAACTATTGATGTTAAAATCTTAATGTTTGATGGAGAAACAGTAGTATTAGATAGTACAAAAACTGCTGAATATTACTTATTAAAAACCACCCCAAGCATTGAAAAATATACATTTAATGAATTTGTAAAAAATCAATCTTTAGAATTTAGCTTTAAAAATCCTGAAAATGCAATAATAAAAGATGCTAAAGTGATTTTAACAAATGAAGAAAATGAAGAAGTGTTAAAAGAAACTTTGAATACTAACATAGAAAAGGGAAAAGATACAGCAGAAACTAAAATAGAATTAAATAAAGATAAACTTCCAAACGGAACATATACATTAAGTTTATCTGGAACTTATGATTTAGATGATGAAGAAAATAACGAAAAAAATACACATAATTTATCAGAAATATTTGAGCAAAAACAAATCCAAGTAATTACAACATATACAGCTGATTTATCAATAACAAAGGTAGATGTAAAAAAAGACAAAGCTATAGTAACATTTACAAGTACAAATTCAGTAAATGTAGATGTAAAATATGTAATAGTAGATGGTCAAAAATATGAAGTAACAAAACAAGATGATGAAAATACTTATACTGTAGAAATTCTTCATAAAAATGAAGAATATACAACTAAAAATATTCAAAAAGTTATAGTTTCAAGAAATGGAACAGATGAAATCGATATAGATTTAGCAAATGTTCAAAGTTATGAATTATTTAAAAAAGCACCAAAAGCTACAAATGTTACTACAAAATATGAAGATAATAAGTTAAGTGTTGAATTTAACTTAGAAGATGAAGCAAATATTGCTAAAAATGTTACGGTTGTTGTTAAAAACGGAGATACTGTTGTTGCAAGTCAAAAACTAGAAAACTTAGAAAATAATAAAGGAAAAGCTGAATTTGAAAATATTACAAAAGCAGGAAAATATACTGTTGAAGTTTTAGCAGATTATGAAAGAAATGATGGAAATACACATAATCAAGTAAAAATAAATGACGGAAATACAACTTATGAAGTTGCAATAAAATCAATAGTAACTTTTGAAAAATTAGAAAATAAATATTTTGATAGAAATACGAAAAATATAGATTTAGCATATACAATAACATCAAATACAGATAAACCTATAACAGCAATTGTGTTTAATGGAAAAGAATATACAGGTGAAGACTTAAAAGTTGAAAACGGAAAATATGTATTTACTGTAGATATACCACAAACACCAGGAGAAAAAGTATATGAATTAGCAAGTATTAAATATGAAGATACTGAAATTAAAGTTAATAACAAAGAAGCATGTATTTATGTATTAAAGCTTGCACCACAAGTTACTGATTTTACATTAAATACAGAAGAGAAATCTGTATCATTCAAAGTGGATAATCCAGAAGAGGCAATAATAAAGGGAAAAGTTGTAATTAATTTAAATGGAGAAGCAGTATATACTTTAAATAGTTTGGAAGCGGGAGATATAAAAATTAATTTAAGTGATATTCCAGACTTCGACGAATATGCTACTTATGACGTAACTTTAGATGGAACTTATGATTTAGATAATGAAGAAGATAATGGCTTAAATGAGCACCAATTATCAGAATTATTCAAAAAAGAAATTCAATTAAAAATAGGTACAGACATAACCTTTGAAAATTTCTCTACAAGATATCCAGAGAAATCAAATCAAGATGGAACAGACAGAAAAGACGGAAAAGAGTTTGTAGAAATTACATTTAAAATAAATTCAAATACAAGTATTCCTGTTTCAGAAATATATGTAAATGATAAATCATATCCTGCAACTCTTGTAGGTGAAGTAACTTCTTTAGGTGATGGAAAATATGAAGGAAAATATACAATTAAATATAAAGCAAAAGATACATCAGGAATAGAAACTCTTACTGTTAAAAAAGTAAAATACGATGTAGAAGATGTTACAGTACAACAAGAAAGAACAGAAAAAATAGATGTACTAAAATCTGCTCCATATGTGCCATTTAACTATGAAATAGACGAAAATTATAAAGAAAAAACTATAACTTTCAAATTTGAATTAATAGACCCTGAAAATATAATAGTCAAAGATAGCGCCTATGTAACTTTAGGTGCAGGAAATTTTGTAGATACAAATGGTAAAGCTAGAGCACCTATTAAAGTTGGAAAAAATGAAGTAACATTTGTAAATGTTGTGGAACAAAGAGGCCTTCCTCTAGATGTTTGTGCAACATATGATTTAGATACAAATGAACTTACTAGTATCACAGAAAATGATAACTATTATAAAGATAAATCATTATTTAAAGGTATAGCTTGGTTATTCCCACCTTCTGTAGTGAAAGTAGAAAATATTTCTGCACAAAAATCAACTGGCGAAGTAAACAAATATTTAAATAAAAATGAAACTTTCCATTTAAGCTTTACTTCTGAAACCTTTATTGGTTCATTAGATGGCCAAAAAATATCATATTATCCTGAATATGCACAAATAGGTGGAAAATCATATAAGCTTATAAAAGATGGAAACACATATACAACTGAGGAAACTTTAGAAGGATATGCAGATGCAGGTGTAAAAGACATTGTTATTGAAAATATAACTTTATCAAATAAAGAAGTCATTGAAGAAGATGTTACTGGAACTTTAGAAGTATTAAAAGATAGATTAACTGTAGAAAACTTTAAAGTAGATATAAGTTCTGGAAAAGCAGTTGCATCATATGATTTAAAAGATTCTGATAATAGCTTTGTAACTGGTGTAATAAAAATGAAAGATACTGACAATAACAAAGTTTCAACATTAGAAATAAATAAGGCTAAAAACTCATATGAACTTACTTTAAATCCATATATAAAATATTCTATAACTTTAGAAATAACATCTGATTTAGACGAAGATCATAACAATAAATTAAATCAAGAAGATCAAAGTTATGGACCTGTAGAAGTAGAGATTATACCAGAATACAATCTTAAAATATCAAATGCTAAAGTTACACAAGTAAATAATGCTGAGCATAAAGCAACAATTGAATTTACTGCAACTAACAATTCTAGATATAAAGTGAAATCAATAAATATAAATGGTACTGACTATGTTGTAACACCTTTAGAACCAGCTACTGAAAATAGATATGCTTTTGAATATCCATATGGGGAAGCTCAAGAAGGAAAGAGAACAGAAATAAAAATAGATAATGCTATTTTAGATAATGAAAAAAATGTTGAGCCAATTGAAAATAATTCAGTAGTAATATTTAAAAATAAACCAGAAGTAACTTCAATATCAACTGAAATTGTAAATGCAATAAATATTCATACTACTTTTGATGTAGAAGATACAGATAAAACTTTATCAAAACTATATGTTGCATTAAAAGATAACTCAGGAGCAGAGTTAAAATCAAATGATATAGAATTACAAGATATAAATGATTTAAAAGGATTAGAAACTACATTTGAAGGTATTAATGCAGGAAAATATACTGTTGAAATCCTTGCAGATTATGATACAGTTGATGGTGCTGAACATATAAGAACAACACTAAAACAAAGTGAAGAAATAAATATTACACCTGTAATTGATATAAAAACAAATACAAAACCTAATAAATATCTAGAAAAAGGAGCAAAAATTAACTTAGACTATGAAATAACATCAAATACTGGCTCTGACGTCAACAAAGTAATGATAAATGAAACTGAATATCCTGTGAAAAAAATTAGAGAGGGAATATACAGAGTAGAAGAATATACAGTTCCAACAGATGCTGGATTATATAGTATAAAATTGCAAAGAGTAGACTTTGAAAACGGAATGCAAGAAACACTTGAAACACCTCATACTGATGAAGTAGATATTTTAAGGGCAATTCCATCTATTGATGGTTTATCTGAAATAGATGATGTATCAACTGGTACAGTAATATTTAACTTTAATATTAATGATCCAGATAATACAATTATATCAGGAACAGCTACTGTAGGCTCAGAAACATTAAATGTTGATGCAAAAACAACAACATTAAGTTTCAAAGTTTCAGAAGTTGAATCACAAAAACTTAGAATTGATATTATATATGATTTAGACTCAGACAAAAATGATGCTGAAAATACAGATACACTTGTATTAGAAAAGGAATTCACTTTAATATCTAATTATGAATTAACTATAACTGATGCGAAAACATATAATAGCAAACAGGAAGAAACAAAATTCTTCAATAAAAATGAAAAAATTCAGTTAAGATTTAAAAGTGAAAACAAAGCAAACTTACCTATTAAATTAGTAAAAATAAATGACTTAAATGATGATACAAGTGAAGGAGAAAATTATGATGTTACAGCTGTTACAAAATCTGATGGAACAATAAACTATTACTATATAACTATTAATGGTAAAAGTGAAGCTGGAAAGGAAGAAATTGAAATTTTAGGAGCGACACTTGACAGTGGAAAAACTATAGCTAGAAATGAATTCAAAACAGCTCCTGAAAATATATCATTAGATATATTAAAAACAACCCCTGAAATTACTGATATTAAAACATCTAATAAAGAATCAGACTTTACAGTATCTTTTGAAGTAACTGACCCTGACAATGCTTTATTAAATAGCTATGTAAGAATAGTAAGTAGTACTGGTACAGAAGTATTAAAAGAACTAATTCACAATGGAACAAATTCTCATACTGTAACATTAGAACCAGGTGTTGCATATACATTGACAATCGAGAGAAACTATAACCTAGACAGTGAAGATGAAGATGACTATAACACATTTAAAGAAACTCTAATTACTCAAACTGTTGAGATTGCTAAAAAAGAAGAAGTAAACTTTAAAATGAGAAATCTTACAATTCCACGAAGAATAAAAAATGGTGGAACAGCCAAAATGACTTTTGAAAATGAGTTAATGACATATCAAGATGTAGAAAAAATAGTAATAGATGGAGAAGAACCTAGAGAAGTTACAGAAGAAGGAGACGGAGTATATAGTATCATTTTAAAACCAAAAACAGTTGGAGTAAATACTATAAATATTGATAGTGTAATATTGGGTGGTAAAACATTTATAGTTGATAGACCTGTATCATATATTCACGAATATATAGAACCTACGGTAACAGAATATAGTGAAATTGAAGAAAATAAAGATAATAATACAGCAACTATTAATTATAAAATAGCAGATCCTGATAAAACATTAAGAAGTTTAACAGCATATATGACAAACAGCTCAGGTGAACTTGCTGGAACAACACCAATAGAAGATTTAAGTGCTACAAGTTTAAGTATGCCTTTGATAAAATCACTTATGTATAGAATAGAATTAAAAGCAACATATGACATAGGTGATGGAAAAACACTTAATACAAAGAGTTTATTTGTACAGAAAAAAGAAACTGAAGGTAGTGTTTCATTACTAGAAGAAAAAATAGATAAAGAATTTGTTGAAAAAGGTGGAACTGTAACATTACAATATAAGATTTATACAAATATGGATCAAGAAGTTAAGAAAATATACTTAGAGGGCACATCATATAATGTTGAAAAAGTAAAAGATGAAAAAGGAAAAATACTTGATGATACTTATCAAATAGTAGTTGAAGCCCCTACAGAATCTGGAGTATATAGACCAAAAGTATCCTCAATGCAAGTAGGTGGTAAAGCATATAGTGTTGATGATAAAAATCCAGTAAAAATAAAAGTACTAAAAGATGTTCCATCATTATCACATTTTATACTTGATGAAAATAGTGGTAAATTGTCTTTTAAACTAAATGATAAAGATCATGCTTTAACTGAAGCTCCTAAATTTAAAATTAGTGATGGTAATCAAGAAATAGTGGCAAAAGCATTAAATGTAAATAAAGAAGATTATACTTATGAAATAAAAGATTTAGGATTAAATCTAAACACACAATACAATGTTTTAGTTAATGCATCATATGATTTAGATCCAGAAGTAAAACAAGAAAACAATATTATGAATAAGCTTTTATCACTAATTACAGCAGAAGAACCTCCTCAAGAAGAGCCAGAATTTGAAACAGCAAAAGTAGAAGACATCTACAAAAGAGATATAAAACTAATCGGAGCTGCAGATTATGAATTCGAATTTGATGAACCTTGGGGTTACTATATGTGGTGTGTAAATGCCGTAAGAGATGATCTAACTATGTCTTTCAAATTAGACAACAAATTTGGATATAAATCAACAAAAATAATTATAGATGGTGAAGAATTTCCTGTAGGATATGACGAGAAAGCTAAATACCCATATTATGTATCTTATCCAGCAAAAAGTTATGACCAATCTACATTTACTATAAACAAAATCATACTAGAAAATGGTGCTGTTTATGAATTAAATAGAACCATAGCTTGCATAACATCACCTGTATATCCTAAATTCTATTTAACAGAAGTTCAAGAAGATATTAATACTGGAAAAGGAAGAATATATTTCAGAGTTACAGATAAAGATGATGCAATAGAAAATGGAGAGCTTACATTTGTTATAAAAAATTCTCAAAACCAACATTTGCAAACAGTAAAAGCTAATAAAAATACTAATTATGCTGAATTTGATATACCAAATCCACCAACTGCTACATATAAAATAGATGTAAGTGCAAATGTTTTCCTATTTACAGGTTTTGCCCATGAAGAACAACTATATTCAGGAACATATGACTCAATAATTAATACATCAATTTTGAGAAGTGAATTTGAAACCCGTTATCCAAAGAAAGGGGAAACAATATCAGTAGATTACATTATAAGTAGTACAAAGGTTGTATTGGTAGATCCAAATGACCATGCAAATCTATCAAAAGCAATAAATATTACATCTTTAGTAATAAATGGTAAAGAATATTCTGTAGAACACATATCAGGCGAAAGATATAGAATTTATTATACAGCTGGAAATACTGCTAAAGTTGAAGAATTAAAAGTTTCTCAAATTAACTTTAGCAATAACACATCAGAAATTTTTGAAAAAATTGATAAAATTGAGGTATTAAAAGATGTACCTAAAATTACTGAATATAAGACGGAAAACAATATCGAAGATGGTAAGGTTACATTCTCATTCAATGTAGAAGACCCTGACAGTGTAGTTACAACTGGCTCACTTAAAGCAACAGTAGGTGATCAAACACAACAAGTTATAGTTGGTGTTAATAAATTAGAATTCCCAGTTGAAAAAGATCAATTATTAACATTTGCAATAACAGGCTCATTTGACTTAGATACAGACCAATTAAACAGCGAAACAGAAGATCAAAACATATATAGTGACACACCAATATTTACAAAGAAATTTATGCTTACAGGTTCATATGATGTAAAATTTGATAATGTAAAAACATTTAACACAAAAGGAGAAGAGACTCAATACTTTGAAAAAAATGAAAATGTAAAAGTTGGATTTGAATTTACTGCAAGAGAAGGTTTCTATCCTGATGATATTACAGTTAATGGAGAAGCTTATATACCTGAGATAGATTCAGATAATGACCAACTATACTACATTACAATAAAAGGAAGTAATGTTGCTGGTAAAGTTAATGCTAATATAAATTCTATTACTTTAAATAGTGGAAATACTGTAAAATTAGATAATCAAAATATTTCATATGAAGTATTGAAAGATATAGTAAAAATAGATAGTTTCGAATATCAAGTAAAAGATAATGATGCAAATACTATAAAATTAGCAATAAATATTTCTGATAATGATAGTTCTAGTGAAACAGTACAAATATCTGTAAAAGACGAATATGGAACAGAAAGAAAGCTTGATAAATCTATCCTAGATATAGGAGATAATGAAGTATCATTTGCTAAAACAGTTGCAGCTAAATATTTTGTTACAATAAGTTCTAATTATGATAGAGATACTATAAAAGGTGGGGAAAACCACTATGATAATACAAGAGTTTATTTCGAAGTTGTAACTATTAATACAAGATATATAGAAATGAAAGACATTGTCGATGTTCAGCTATATAGACATGGTAAAACAGGTGTAGAAAGAGTATATAGTTTAACAGAAGATAATTTAAAAGTTTTAGAGAATTGTATAGTTAAAGTAACTATGAGAGATGTTTCACCATTCTTTAGTGAAATAAAAGAATATAGTAAAACAACAGATGGAAAACTAAAATTAGTATTAGCATATGATGATGCAAAAATTTATACTGATAAAGCATTAAAGCCATTAGAAGTAACATTAGATGTGTTATCAGATAACTCATACGAATATAGGGGATCTTTCAAATCATTAGTAGATCAAATAAATGCAGATCCAAAAGGAACATTTAAACTTGAAAAAGATTACGATTTATCTGATTACCCAGGAAATCTTGATAACTCAAATGCAATAATTGCTAATTTTGAAGGAAAACTAGAAGGAAATGGACATATAATTAGTAATCTTCATAAACCTTTATTTAGAACTACAAATAACAGTGAAATTAAAGACTTAATAATTAAAGGTGTAACATTTACAAATTCTAGTCAAGGAGCTACAATTGTACACACAGCTTCAAATACAACAATTTCAAATGTTCATATAGATAATATATCTCATGTAAATGGTAGCACCGGTGATGAAAATAGTGCTTTTGCATACAAACTTGAAAAAGAATCTGTACTTAAAAATAGTAGTGCTATAAATATTAACTTTACACCAGGATATTTAGGTCAAGTAAATGCAGGTGCGGTTTCATACTTATATGGATCTACAATTGAAAACTGTTATGTACAAGGAAGAATTACTTCTGGATGGCATTTCAATGGTGGATTAGTTGGAAAATCAAACAATTCATCTAAGATTAAAAATAATATTATAAATGTACAATTAACACCTTACTATAACCTAAATGAATATGGTGGAAACGGTGGAATTGTATCCAGTGCAGATGGAGTACTATTAGAAAATAATTTGAGTTTAATGGATTCAAATACTAAAGCAGCTGCAATGTATAATCCTAATTCTAATATTTCTAAAAATTCTACTAATAATTATCAATTGGAAGAAACAAATTCAACTAAACAATCTGATGTAAATTCAGTAAAAAAAGCAGATATAAATAAAGAATTTCTAGAAAAAACAATGTATTTTGATACAAGTATTTGGAATATAGATAGCAATACATCTTTTGAAAATCTTCCTACATTAAAAGGAAAAACACTTGCTTTCTCAGATAATGGCACAAAACCTAATAATTCAAATGTATATATTCCAGACTATAGCAGAATTTCAAATATGGAAGAATATAGATCTGATAGAGAAATTATTTATCATAATATGTTTAAATTGATGCCATTCTATGATGCAAAAGAAATATTGACAGATGGTAATAAATTAGATACAAGTAGTATATTTAACAAGAAACTTATTAAATATGTATTACCATATAATAAAGAAGGTAAATTAGTTTCTTCACTTACAACAAAGAACTATAATAGCTTAGGAAAAATTAGTATTGTATTTGAAGATGGGGAAGAAAAAGAATATAAAATAGATTATGATGACTATTATGGAAATGTAGTTTCATATATAATTGAAGAATTAAATATTGGATATAACTACAATAAATTTGTTCTTCATGAAGATTCAGAGATTATAGAAAAACTAGTAACAGAAGCATCCTCATACACATACACTAGAGATTTAGAGCCATTAACAGGATTTGAAGATTATAGAGTATACCAAGAATTCTTTGATAGTTACACAAAAAATCACATTCGTGAATTCGTAGAAGATGTTGTAACAAATTCTGGATATATACCAACATTTAAAAATGATGTATTTGATAATTTAGCAGTACAAAACTTAATAGATACAGGAAAATTAAAGCAAATGCTATATGCATATAACTATTTCAAATATTGGTATAGACTTGATATGGATGGAGTAGAAGTTGCAGATGCTATAATGTTCCATGGAGATGAAATGTTTGACGATAGGATGACATTAGAAAATATTACAGTAGATCTATTAAGAGGAAATAATGCAGCTTCAAATGGTACAGGTAATTTCTTTAACAACTATCTAGCACCATACACTAGGTTAACTAACTTAGGACATTTCTTAGATTATCTTGTGACATCATTAACAGATAAAAGTGGAAATGAATGGTTTAGGTCTAATTGGAAGGGCGGAATCTATTTCGATGTAAGCATAAACCAAGCCGATACTTATTATTCACTTTGGGATCATTTAAAACGTAGTGGAAATATACAAAATAGTTTCTTACCATTATTTACAGTACCAAATAACAGTATGTATGTAATAACTTGTCCAACACAAGTATTCTATGGTTCACTTAGAATATACATGAAGAATCCAGATGATCCAGCACAATTGAATAAGTTTATAAATAATGATATAGCAAAATTCAATAGACATATTAAAAACTTCTATACATTCGCACATACTTATGTAGGTGCAGCTTACTTAAATCCATTTGTAGATGTGGAATATGATGTTAGAACAACTTATACTGGAACAGGAGAAGCTACAGTATTCAATAATGCATGGACAACAACTGAGCCTTACCATAAATATTTTGCAGAAGCAATGAATAAATGGCCAGCTTCAAATGGTACAGGTGCATATGCAACAGGTTCAGAAGTTTACTGGAATGTAATTAAGCTTATTAATGGATTTAATGTATCATCACATGAATCTCTTCATAATCAAGATAGCAAAGTGTTCTTAAAAGGTTATGGACGTAGAGGTAAAGATGGAAACTCAGAAGATTACACAGCTGGTAACCTACAACAGTACTTTAATGATGGTTGGGTAAGCCCTAATATAATGGAAGAAGATTTAAAGAAAGCTGGAATAAAAAATTCAATTACACAAAACTATAAATTAGAGCGTGTAAATACAAACGCAAAATTAAAAGATTTCTACGATAAGTATTTTAGATTAAATGATATGCTAGACTATATTGAAGCACAAGCGTTCTTAACATTATCAGAAGATGAACAAGTAGCACTTGCTACACAAGTATCTTATCCAAGATTAGCAAATCAGCCAAAAGAAGTTCAATTAAAAGGTGATAGCAATGTTGCTTATGAACCATTAACAAAAGAAAAACGAAAGAATATGACATTAAATACTGTTAGTGATTTATGGGATAATCAAATAATGTTAAGACCAGGAAACAGACAATATGACAGACGTTCTCCAGGAGCTGATACAGATTCATTATATAATATTCACTGGTATCAACCACATGCCGACGATGATAGACCAGATGGTGGAAGCTTCAAATGGTTAGCATGGGAAATGGCTGCAACAGGTGGATACTATGATGGATATATGGCATATTACAGTAAATACTATATTGGAGCTACTAAATTGAATAATCCAACATTAGCTACTACAGATTTACTAGCCTTACAGACAATTACAGGTAAAAATTCATTCAAGGAGTATAAACAAGATAGATATGAATATTCAAAAGCCCATTACAAAGATACGGATACATATATAGATGTAGACAAAATCTATCAAGAATATTTATCAGCATTAAAAGAAGACGCAAAGGATTCTAAGAGACAATTGTCAAATAGTACGGCAGTTAAGAGAAAATACTTTATAGGAATTAAAGAAGCTACAAACGATTTTGAAGTTGACCCTTTTACTACTAATAAAGCTAAAGCTAAGACTAATACAATAAATACGGAAAAATTAGAAAATGTAGTTAGTAAAAAATCTACTAATATCAATGTGCAATCTAAAACAAGTACTAAAAAAGATATAAAAGATGTAAAAAAAGAGGAAAAGGTAGAAAATACTACAACAAATGAAATATCTAATGCAACTAATAATACTTCAAGTACAAATACAGCTGTAGCAAATATTGTAGATAGTAAAAAAGAAGATATTGCAGTAAATAATACAGAAATAACTCAATAGGAGAGAAGATAGTATCAATTACTAAGTTGATACTATCTTTTTATAAATATTTAAAATCCAAATAGATTAATAAAAAAAGGTGCTTAGTTAAACACCTTCTTTTGACTTGTCTTATTGCAAACGATATTTCCTTTTTGTTGATGCTCCTCCTCTAAAAGCTCTTTCATCCCGGTTAACATTCAGTACTTTTCTTACTTCTTCTGCCAAAATTGGGTTATATGAGGGAAGAAAAAATGTTAAATGATGGTAAATTGTGCTTTTAGCTGAGCCAAATTTTTTAGCTGTTTCACGTACGGTAGATCTTTTTTCAACAAAATACTGGGCTTCCCGTATAACCTGTTCCCTTAAATAATCTTGTTGCATAAGCAAACCTCCTAATATAATATTTTCTAAAATATTATATCACATATGTTGTATAACATCAATAGAACAAGAATTTCAATATCAGGATTAAAAACACAAAGTGAGGCTACAAATATGCATTAAAAAAATTTTTAGTTGATGTAAATTTACATAATTTGACTTTTAGAGAAATGTATGTTAAAATTAAATTATAGTAGCAATTAATATTAAGGCTCTTATTTGAGCCTTCAGCCAAAAGGAGGATTGACTATGCTTTACAGATTTGAAATGACAACAGTACGGGGAACTAGCTACGCAATCATCAAAAATCCTAAGTTTTCTAATGGTGTTATTACAGCAACACAGGTAGGTGAACTTGACGGCTTCGCTGATGATGGTTCTCTTGCATTCAAAAAATGCGATGAGAGAGAATTCATTGCAGGCGGTGGTCCCTATACCTTGACAGAAGTCAAAGAGTAACTGTCAATCAGGCATCCCAAAGGTATCTAACCTTTGGGATGTTTTCTTTTTTAATAGTTTTAATTTATCTCGTCAAGTATAAAAAGTTTATACAAATATTGATGTAATTGCAATTATTTTGATTTTTATTTCCTATTAAATAAAACTATTTTATAAAAATAGAAAATAAGAGGCTGTTAAAAATATGAAAGTAATATGTTAAATTTAGAATGCCACATATAGGAAATTTTAGATTACACGGTCTAAAAAGTAAAATAATACTATTGAAAGATAAGAAAAATTATGTAATAATATAAATGAGGAAGAGAAATTTGAAAAAATTAATAATGAATTAAAGAATACAATAGTAGTTGAAGATAAAATATTAAAAAGTAAAACTGATAAATAATTTTAATAAATATGCTAATAAATTTTTTTGAAAGAAAAAAAGAGTCAAGTCAATGTTTCAAAAATTTCAACCAATAACTTTTGCAAATTATTTTTTCAATGAAAACACCTTTAAAAGCATTCCTTAATGAAATAAGTGTTATTATGCAATATCACTAAGGTTGTAAAAAGTCTAATGGATTTAGATCAAGATTGTAATTTATTAAGTATAGATTGTGATTATAATAAAAATAAAGTTTACTAAAATGTTAAGAAAAATATAAAGGATGGAGCTATAAATATGGATGATTTATATTTTGAAAATGAATTAAAAAATAAAAAAAGAAAAACTATAGAGGAAAGTCTTGAAAAACATAGAGTATACTTTAATTCAAGAGATGAAATCTCTGGAACTACTGAAAAAGTTTTTCAAAATTTTGACGATGTATTAGATATTTACTATTCCAAGATGTTTGGAGATACTAAAAATTATGATGAAATATGCGAAATGACAGAAACATTTAAAAAGGAATTAACTGATAATGCACTACTTGAAATGTATAGCAAATATAATTTTTCACAAGAAGAAATGGAATATATAAAATTGGTACAAATTTCTTCAACTTGGAGAGGATATCATTATTTTGATGTTGATGCTAGGTATGCAGTTATTGATATTTTTATAAGAGCAAAACTAATTGAACAATTTGGAGAAAAGTCATTACAGGATTTTAGAAATATCATTCAAAATGATCTGCCTAAAACAGAAAAAAACATGAAGATGATTAATCATTATATGCAACTACTTTCAGATATTCCATATGGTGAAAATATACAAAATCAGCTAGAAAATATGATTGATGATAGAACTAACTATTGCTTTAATCAGGCAATTAATTGTGGAGGATATGCTCTTAAAATAGATCAATGCGTCTATCCAACTTATCAAGAAAATTTTAGTAAAAGTGTTTCTTCTATATTAGAAAAATTTCCATTCGTAAGATTATTAGGAGATAAAGCATTAGAAGCTGATGAATATTTAGTAATATATAGAGCTCCTAAAGGAAAAAATACAGGACATCATTTTATTAGAGTAGATAGTGATGGAACCGTAAGAGAAAAAGATTCTAATGGAGAAGCTAGGATTTTTGAAAATTGGGGAAATTTAAAAGATTGCATGGAAGCAATATTTGCAGTAAAAAAAGATCATAAAATGTTTGGATATACTTCAAAAGAAATAAACTACAATAACAGTGGATTAGATTTTGAAGAAAGCATTTCTAAAGCTATTAAAAACAAACAAAATTCTTTTTCTTATCATAATCATTTTTTTAGTTTAAAAAAATCAAACCAAGATGAAATATATGTTACAACGATTGAAGGAGAAATTGTAGCTGATGTTGTTATAGATGAAAATGACTGCCTAGCTGAAGTAATCGAAAGTAAAAAAGAGTATGTTGAAAATGCATCTGGAAAAATAAAGCCTATTATTTATGAAGGTAAATTAGTAAATTATGAACAATTTAAAGCAGAAAAAATATATACATTTGATGATGATGGCAGGTAATAAGTCAATTGCCTGTCCTTTTATATGAATTAATATAAAATTATTTTTTCTACATAGTAAAAAGTAATACAAATTTATCTAACTCTCACTTTATGTCCTGTTTATTATTTTACAAAAGTTATATAATTGTTCTTGAAAGGAGCAAAAACTATGAATCAAGAAAAAATTGGAAAATTTATAGCAAATTTAAGAAAAGAACAAAAATTAACACAAGAGCAACTTGCCGAGAAGTTAGGAGTAACTGATAAGTCAGTAAGTCGTTGGGAAAATGGTAAAACAATGCCAGATATTTCAATGCTTAGTATATTAGCAAATGAACTTAATTGTACTATACAAGAATTGTTAAATGGTAGAAAGATGACAAAAGAAGAATTGTTAGATTTAAGAGAAAATATTAACAATTTAGTTGAATATGAATCGAATCAGCAAATTAAAAAAGATAAAAAATTTAACAAATATAATATGATTGGTGCTATTACTTTAATTTTGGCGATATTTAATAATGAGTTTGATTATTTAGATTATGTCTTTGCACCTAATATGGTAGAATTTGTACAAGGAGCATTATATGGTATTAGTATTTGTGCTAATATGATTAGTTTATATAATCGTTCTCATAATATTTCTGTTTGTAAAAGAAAAAAAGAACTTATAAGAAAATTAAATAAGAATTAAATAACAAATTACAATTTGCATAATTAAAAAATAAAAAAGCTGAAAAATGCTAGAGTAGGAGAGAGAGGCTAATTTTCAAAGATTTTGAAAATATAAAAAAATATAAATTTTAAAAAAATTTTTTAAAATTCTAATTATAAAAATATTATTAAATTAAATAATAAAAAAAATATAATTATAAAATTTTAAAATTTGAATTTATAAAAATTTAAAATTTTTGTTTTCAAATTTGTTTGTATAATTTTATAAAAAACCGAACATTTGTTGCTTACGAAAATTTTTTAAGTTTTTGATAAATTGAAAAATTTTTACATTATAATTATATGTTTTTAAATGTGTCTATAATCTTATATAGATTATAGTTTTTTAGTGTTTTAAAATCGTTTTTAAGACGTTTTTATATTTTATTAAACAAATTACATTACTTAAATTATAATTCTAAATATCATCTTATTATGATGATCCAATAAATATCTTAAAAATACTGGAATTTCAGCAATTTATAAAAACCTCTAAAAATGGCTAAAAAAGCGACGCACGAGAATCGATTTTAAGCTGTTTTTATTTTAAAATAATATAGTTTGTTGTCTAAAAAAAGGCTATAATAGGAAAATAGCAATTTTGGAGGTTTTAGATAAAAATTGAAAATAATATAATATAAATATTGAAAAGTGAAAAAATAATACAGAAATATTTATATAAAAATGTGATAAATATAAAAATTGTTGAAATCATTGAAAATAAAGACTTACGAGAATCGATTGTAAAGCGATTTAAAATAAAAGTGATATAGTTTATGGTCTAAAAAGCAATATATAGCAAGAAGTGTAGGTATTATAGGTATATGTTTGAAGTCCTGCTCCTTTTTGCACAAAACTTTGATTTTGTGCAATGTTGCATGTTTCTTTTTATAATACTTTAAATCTATCTCCCTATGCTCTCTCCTGTTATTTTTGATAGATTTAAAGAAATTTCCATTATAAAATTTTATTATTCTTATAACATTCATAAATATATTCTGGTGTTTCATAATACATACTGCTTTCGTAATTATCAATTTTTTCTATTATCCAAGAAGTTAAAACTTCATATAGAGTATCTATGAAGTTATTTTTATTATAATCACACAACATCAAAATAAGTCTTTGATATACTTTCCCTATCTCCCAAAAAGTAGGTTTATCATTATGAATTTTTAAGTAATAATTGCCATTTTGTATATTTGATTCTGCTATTATTTCATCAGTAATTTTATCTATATTTTCGCAATGATAAACTTCTGCTAAATTATATATCTTATTGATTTTTTCTTTTCCAATTTTATTTACAATATATTCTTTTGTATTATGTGTTGTTCTTGCAATATATTCTATAAAACTGCAAACAAAAAATAAATCATTTTCTTCTTGTGGTTCTCCCATAACTATATCTCCTCTGCATCAATAAATTTTATTGTTTTTAAAGCCTCATCTGTACAAAAGGCAATTTGATGTGTTGGATGTCTAAACTTTGCTAATTCCCAAAAAGCGTCCCTAGTAATTTCTCCTTTTAATAAATCAGTTATATAATTGTAAATTTGATCGTCAGCCATAGCTCCAATTACTATATCATAATCGTGTTTTTTTCCATTACGAGATTCTATAATAAAATCAAGCCATTCTTCAGTCATAACTGTAAATTCTTTTATTTTTAAATTATTATTTTCATGATATTCATATAAATTAATGATTTTTGTATCATATTTATTAGCCCACTTAATTGCTTGTTCTTTTAAAATTGTACAATAAAAACCTTTTCCAAAATCTTTTGTATATTTATTATCTAGTAATTTAGGTT
>CANQWU010000007.1 GCA_947627605.1 uncultured Clostridia bacterium | reverse complement strand
TGTCTTTTTTTAGACATCAAAAATGCACCTCCTAAAATTAGATTTTTTAGTCTAACTTTTGGGGTGCACTTCATTTTGTCCCCAAATGGTTTTATTCTAATTTATATGCAAGTCCTGTATTACGTTTCTTGCTATCTACATTTTGTATCATATATTCAACAACATTTTCTATTCCAATGATTATAAGAAGTTTTTTGGCTCTAGTTATACCTGTATATAACAAGTTTCTAGTTAATAGCATTGGAGATGTTTGTGGTACTACTAAAATCACAACATCAAATTCACTTCCGTTGGGATTTATGTATTGTGATTGCATAACTATGTTCTATTTGGTCTAACTCTGAAAATTCATAATTTACTTCTTTTTGGTCATCAAATCTTACTTCTATTACTTTTTCTTGCTCATTAATATTAATTATTGTTCCTATTTCTCCATTAAATATGCCATTTCCGAATTCTTTTTTCCCATATTCGTCTTGTTTTTCCCAAGTAATATCATAGTTATTTTTTATTTGCATAATGCGGTCTCCGCTTTCTATAAATTGCCCCTGAATATGATTTTTCTGGTAATCCATATACATTCGGATTTAAATATGCTTGCAATTCCTTATTAAGCTCTTTTGTTCCTAGCATTCCTTTTTTTGTTGGTGTTATAATCTGAATGTTTTGAAAAAAGTCATAATTTCCAAATTTTTGTAATCTTCCTGTGCATAAACTTATCACTTCTCTCATTATTTCTTCTTGATTTTTGGGTGTGATATAGAAAAAATCTTGATCTGTTTCATTTGCAATGTCATCTTTACTTAAAAAACTTTCTCCTTTGTTCACTCTATGTGCATTTAAAATAATTTTGCTTTTAGCAGCTTGTCTAAATATTTTGTCTAAATAAACTGTTTCAATTTTTTCACTATCTATTAAGTCTTTTAATACTGCCCCTGGTCCTACTGAAGGTAATTGATCTACATCTCCTACTAAAACTAATTTTGTTCCTTTATAAAGACATTTTAATAAATAGTTTATTAAAAACATATCTACCATTGATAATTCGTCAACTACAACAACATCAGCATCTATTGGTTCTCCTTCATAATTATTATCTTTATTGTATATTCCTTCATCATCTAATTTTCCAATACATAATAGTCTGTGTAAAGTAGATGCTTCTTCTCCTGTGCTTTCAGTCATTTTTTTCGCTGCTCTACCTGTTGGTGCAGTTAATACTACTTTTTTTCCTTTTGATTTGTATAATTCTATTATTGTCTTTATAATTGTTGTTTTCCCTGTTCCTGGCCCTCCTGTTATAATTAGTACATTGTGTTCATTAATTGCTTTTATTGCTTCTTTTTGCTTTTCAGATAATTCAATACTTGAATTTTTTTCTATTTTTTTTAATTGTGCATCAATATTTTTTATTTCTTTTACATTTTTACTATTTTGTAAATAATCTATTCTAAAGGCAATTTCTTCTTCTGTTTTATAAAAACTGGTCAAATACACCCATTCTTCTTTTCCTCTTTTTTCAATTACAATTTCACCATTTACTTTTAAGTTAATAAGGTTGTCCTCTATATTTTCTGTGTCAACCTCTAACAAATTTCTTACAAATTCTAGTAGATTTTCCTTTAAAGTACAACTATGTCCGTTATATGTAGTCCTTATTAATGCATATTTTATTCCTGTTTGTACTCTTTTCTCATTATCTGGGTTAATCCCTATTTTCATTGCCATTTGATCAATTTGTCTAAAGTCTACTCCTCTAGTTATGTCTATAAGCAAATATGGATTTTCTTCTATTTTTTGTATACTATCTACTCCCAATTTCTCATATACTCTTTTAGCATGTTCTGCACCAATATTAAATTTCTCTAAGAATCCTACAATTTGCCACATCTCTTGTGTTTCATTAAAACTTTCTGATATTGTTCTTGCTTTTTCTTCAGTAATTCCTTTTACTTCGGCTAATCTTATTGGATCATATTTTATAACATTTATTGTATTTTCACCGAATTTTTGAACAATTCTCTTTGCTGTTGCTTCCCCTATTCCTTTTATATTTCCACTTGCAAGATATTTTTGTATTGAACTTTCAGTCTTTGGCATTAGCTTTTCAAATGTTATAACTTTAAATTGCATACCATAATCTTTATGTTCAACATAGTTTCCAACTACTGATAAACTATCACCTTTTGATACAAAAGGAAGATATCCTACAATTGTAGTTTCTTCGTCTTCTGTTTCAAATCTTGCAATTGTATAACTATTGACTTCATTTTGATATATAATATCTTCTACTTCTCCTATTAATTCCAAATTTACTCTCCTTCTATTTACTAAGTGCTTTTTTACAGTCTAAATATACTTGTTCTGGCAAATTTTCTTTGTATCTTTCTAATTGATTTCTAATATGTGTTGCTGATATTGGAAATTTAATTCTTTGGTTATCTATTCTTCTATCTATAATTCCTAAATATTTTGCTACTTTTTCTCCATATTGCTCACTGCTATAAAAGTGAGTAACTTTATATGGCTCTATATATTTTGTTAGATATTCCATTTGAATTTTTACACTTTCCTCATCTAATCCATATTCATTTGGTGGATTATATGCATATATTATTTTTACATCTGGATATAAAGTTTTTATCCAGTTAGCTCTTTCTTCAAGTGGAATTTCTATTTTATCTGTTTCATATATTACTATAATAAATTCATCCATTTCTTTAAGTGCTGTTTCTATTAAAAATTGATGTCCCTTATGCAAAGGTGCAAATTTTCCTATTGTAAATCCAATTTTTTTCAGTGGCATAACTTGTCTCCTCTTCTTTTTGATGTTATTATACCACGCATTATTAATTATTTCTATTAATTTTGAAAAAAATTTATTTTAATTTTCATCTACATTGTCCATAACTTCTTTGCATTCTTTCCAACTTGTTACTTTTAAAACATCATAATCTTTAGATAATGTTTTTACAATTTCTTTTGTATGATCTGTTGATTCTAAATCCGCTATAATTACATTTTTAAAATAGTCTTCTCTTCCATATAATATTTTAAATAACATTGTACGTAAAAAACCTTCAATTTTATCTTCTTGATTTTTTACTGCAACAATCACATATATTCCGTCAGTCTTCATTCCGTGTATATGTTGATATGTATATAATGTTTTTTATTATTTCAAATAATCCATAAAAGGCTAGTGTCCAGAATACTGTGTTTACTACAAATTCTAGCATATTTCTTCCCTCCTATGTTGTTATTATATGAACAAAAATATTTTTATGTGCTTTTGCAATTAGAGAAAAATAAAAACAGGAAGTTTCCTCCCCGCTTCTATTTTCTATACTAATTGTAAAATTGCTACTTCTGCTCCATCGCCTTTTCTAGGTCCAGCTTTTATAATTCTTGTATATCCTCCTACATTTTTACCTGCATATTTTGGTGCTAACTCATTAAATAATTTTGCTGGTACGTCAATGTTATTTCCTTTGCTATCTTTAATTTTAGTTAAATTTCTTATCATTTTTCTTCTAGCATTTAATCTTGTTGGCATATCTTTTTGTCTTTTTTCTTTAACTTCTTCTTTTACAACTTTTAAATATTCTTTTCCGTTTTTGCTTTTAACTAATTCTGTTACTTTATTTCCTTTTGAATCAAGTTTCGCTTTTTTTATTGTTACTTCTACTTCTTCAAAGTTGTCTTTTTCTTTTATTGCTAATGATATTAGACTATCTACTATAGATTTAACTTCTTTTGCTCTCATTTCAGTTGTTTCTACTTTACCATAAACAATTACATCAGTTGCTAAGTTTTTTAACATAGCTTTTCTAATATCTGTGGTTCTTCCTAGCTTTCTATTTGTTGCCAATTGTTTCACCCTCCTTTTTTATTCGTCTTCTTTGGCAAAATCTAATCCTAATGAATGTAATTTTGCTGTTACTTCATCAAAAGATTTCTTACCTAAGTTTCTAACTTTCATCATATCTGATTCTGTTTTATTAATTAAATCTTCAACAGTACCAATTCCAGCTCTTTTTAAACAGTTAAATGATCTAACTGATAATTCAAGTTCTTCGATTGACATTTCCAAAACTTTCTCTTTCTTTGCTTCTTCTTTTTCAATCATAACTTGTGTATTTTTTGTTGTTTCAGATAAATCGATAAATAATTCTAAATGTCCTGTCATAACTTTGGCAGCTAAACTTAATGCTTCATGTGCTTTAAGGCTACCATCAGTCCATACTTCTATGACAAGTTTATCATAATCTACCATTTGTCCTACTCTTGTATTTTCTACTTGATAATTTACTTTTTTTACTGGTGTATAGATGGAATCGATTGGTAATACAGAAATGTCTTGGTCTGGTCTTTTATTTTTTTCTGCTGAATTGTATCCTCTTCCTTTATCTGCTGTCATTTCCATTTTTAAATGTCCACCTTGTGATACAGTTGCAATATGTAATTCTGGATTTAATACTTCTACTGTTCCATCTGTTACTATATCTGCTGCTGTAACTTCTCCTTCACCTTTAAAATCAATTCTTAATATTTTCTCTTGTATATCATCAGATTTTAATCTAACGTTTTTTAAATTGACTATAATTTCAGGTACATCTTCTACAACATTTGGAATTGTAGAAAATTCATGTAGTACGCCATCAATTTTTACACTTGTGATGGCTGTACCTGGTAGTGAGGAAAGTAAAATTCTTCTTAAAGAATTTCCTATTGTTACTCCATATCCTCTTTCTAATGGTTCACATACAAATTTTGCATAATTGTTTTCTTCACTGATTTCTAGACATTCGATATTTGGCTTTTCAAATTCTATCATTTTTACCTCCTAAACACTATTATTTTGAGTATAGCTCTACGATTAAGTGTTCTTCTATTGGTAGGTCGATATCTTCTCTTGCTGCCAATCTTACTACTTTACCACTTAATTTTTCGCTGTCTTTTTCCAACCATGCTGGTACTGGTCTAGATGCTGTTTCTTCTGCATTAACTTTTAATGTAGCATTTTCTTTTTTATTTTCTCTTACTGTAATGATATCTCCAGATTTTACTAAGTATGATGGTACATCAACTTTTTTACCATTTACTTCAAATTGTCCATGATTAACAAATTGTCTTGCTTGTGCTCTTGAAGTTCCAAATCCTAATCTATAAACAACATTGTCTAATCTACTTTCTAATATTTGTAGTAATAATTCACCTGTTACACCTTTTTTATTTGAAGCCATCTCGAAATATTTTCTAAATTGTCTTTCTCCAACTCCATAATATGATTTTGTTTTTTGCTTTTCTCTTAATTGTGTTCCGTATTCAGATAGTTTTGCTCTCTTTTGTCCATGTTGTCCTGGTGCATAATTTCTTCTTGAGATACTACATTTGTCTGAATAGCATCTTGTTCCTTTTAAGAACAATTTTTGTCCTTCTCTACGACAAATACGGCATTGTTCATCTTTATATCTTGACATTATTTCTTACTCCTTTCTACACCCTTCTTCTTTTTGGTGGTCTACATCCATTATGTGGTATTGGTGTTACATCTTTTATACTGCTTAATTCTAAACCAGCTGTTTGTAAAGCTCTAATTGCAGCTTCTCTTCCAGCTCCTGGTCCTTTTACATATACTTCTACTGTTTTTAATCCATGTTCCATAGCAGCTTTTGCAGCTGTTTCAGCTACTTGTCCGGCAGCATATGGTGTGCTTTTTCTTGAACCTTTAAATCCTAGTTCTCCTGCACTTCCCCATGAAATTGTATTTCCTTGTGTATCTGTAATTGTTACAATTGTATTGTTGAAAGTAGAATGAATATGTGCTGCACCTTTATCAATGTTTTTTCTATTTCTCTTAGCAACTGGCTTTCTTGTTGTACTTTTATTTGCCATTTTCTAAATTCCCTCCTTACTTTAACCAAAAACTCATTAATCTTTCTTACTTCTGCTAACTAATTTTCTTGGTCCTTTTCTTGTTCTAGCATTTGTTTTTGTTCTTTGTCCTCTTACAGGTAATCCTCTTCTATGTCTTAATCCTCTGTAGCATCCAATTTCTGTAAGTCTTTTAATATTAAGAGCAACTTCTCTTCTTAAGTCACCTTCTACACTATATGATTGGTCAATGATTTTTCTGATGGCATTTTCTTGTTCATCTGTTAAGTCTTTTACTCTTGTGTCTGGATTAACTCCAGCCTTTTCTAGAATTTTGCGAGAACTAGATACTCCAATTCCATAGATGTATGTTAGTCCTATTTCTACTCTTTTTTCCTTTGGCAAATCTACTCCTGCTATACGAGCCATATTTTTTTGCACCTCCAAATATTTTTTAATTTTCTTATACTCTTTTAACTGAAATGCATTTTACAATCAATTGCAAAATGGTTTTAAAAAAGCTAAGATTTTATATAGACACAAATTTGATATGTAAACCCATTTTTTGGTTTCACAGCCGCTACCGAAATTTGTGTTATAAACTTGATTTTAGCTTTGATTAAGCTTTCTACGAATTTATTTATGTGATTTTATCCTTGTCTTTGTTTGTGTTTTGGATTTTCACAAATCACTCTGATAACACCTTTTCTTTTTATAACTTTGCATTTGTCACACATTTTTTTTACTGATGGTCTTACTTTCATTTTTTCCTCCCTTTCTGGCAAATACTTGCCTTTTAAGTATATTTGGGTTAATTTTTAACTATTTTATTTTGCTCTCCATGTAATACGACCTTTGCTTAAATCATATGGGGATAATTCTACTTTGACTTTATCTCCTGGTAATATTTTGATGTAATTCATTCTTAGTTTTCCAGATATATGGGCTAATATTTGATGTCCATTTTCTAGTTCTACTTTAAAATTAGTATTAGGTAATGCTTCTACTACTGTTCCCTCTACTTCTATTACATCTTCTTTTGCCATATTATTTCCCCCCTTCACAAAGAGCTTTTTGTTGTTTTATTTTTCAATGTTTGTGTTCTAAAACGTATAAAACAACGCATAAATAGGACATTATAGTCCTATTTTGAATTATAACTATTATATTTTACTACATTCTTAAAGAATTGTCAAGATTTTTGGCTCTTTTTCTGTAATTAAAATTGTATTTTCATAATGGGCTGCTAAACTACCATCTTCTGTTATTATTGTCCAACCATCTTCAAGCTCCAATATATTGGATTTTCCTTGGATTACCATTGGTTCAACTGCCAATGTCATACCTGGTTCAATTCTTAATCCTCTACCTGCTTTTCCGCTATTTGGTATTCCTGGATCTTCATGCATTTCTTTTCCTATTCCATGACCTTGAAATTCTTGTACAACAGAATATCCTTGTGAATGCACATATTCACCAATAGCATGTGAAATATCCCCTATACGATATCCTGGTTTTGCATATTTTATTCCTTCAAAAAAAGCTTGTTTTGTTACATCTACTAGTCTTTGCTTTTCTTTTGATGCTTTTCCTACAATAAATGTTCTTGCTGCATCTCCGTGAAATCCGTTTTTTAAAGCTACTGTATCAATACTAACAACGTCTTCTTCTTGAATTATACGCTTTTTGGAAGGTATTCCATGTATTACTTCATCATTTATTGATACACAAATTGATGATGGAAAATTAGGTATTCCTTTTATTCCTGGATTATATCCTTTTTGTGCTGGAATTGCTCCTAAATTTCTCATAGTTTGTTCTGCTATCTGGTCTAATTCTAGTGTTGTCATTCCTGGTTTTATTTCTTTTTCTAATTTTTCATATGTTAATGCAACAATTTTACATACTTCTTTCATTAAGTCAATTTCTTTTTTTGATTTTATAGTTACCAATTTTTAGTTCCCCCTCTTTTTGAGTTTATGTAACTTTTATAAAATATTATTTTTTATATCTCTTTCTACTTCATCTGCAACATCTTTTCCTAGATGGTTTATTCTTTGGCTTACTTCTTCTGTTCTCAATACTCCTTTAGTTTTATAATATTCTACTAATGGACTAGTTTGTTCCATATATGTTCTAATTCTTGCTTTTATTGTTTCTTCATTGTCATCTTGTCTTTGTACTAGATGACTTCCACATTTGTCACAAATTCCTTCTTGCTTTGGTGGGTTCATTATAACATTATAGATTGTTTTACATTCTGGATTTGAACATACCCTTCTACTAACTACTCTTTCTATAATTTCTTCTTCTGGTGTTATTAGATTAAGCACCATATCTACTTTTTTTCCTTTGTTTGATAATATAGTATCTAATGCTTCTGCTTGTGCTACTGTTCTTGGGAATCCGTCTAAAATAATTCCTTTTTGTACATCTGGTTTTTCTAATCTATCTGCAACAATGTTTATTGTTACATCATCTGGTACTAGTTCTCCTTTTGACATATATGAATCCGCTAATTTTCCTAACTCTGTTCCTTCTTGAATATTTTTTCTAAAAATATCTCCTGTTGATACTTGTTTAATTCCTAGCCTTTCTTCTAACATACCTGCTACTGTTCCTTTTCCAGTTCCAGGTGCACCTAGCATTATTATAATCATACTACATCTCTCCCATCTTTTACCAATATTTTATATATTGCAATTTTACTATATATTTATGAATTTTTCAAGTTTTTTCATTTATTTTTAATTTGTTTTTTTGCTATCTACTGATTTTAGTTTTTTCTTTTTATTATTAGCTGTAATTTTTTCCTACTTATAAAAAATTAGCAGTTATTTTATTAATAACCGCTTTACTTTATAGATTTTTTAATTGTTCATTGATTTACCATATTTCTTTTTCTTCTAGATTTCCCCAATCAATTTCTGTTGGTTCATAATCTCCTTTGTAATCTGCAAATAATTCTTTTATATTTTTTCTTTTATTCTTTGCTTTTTCTATAATCAATTTGTCATTATCAACTACTATGACTACTTGTTCATTTTCATCCCATTTAACATTATCCAACAATATTTTAGGTATTCTAACGCCTTGACTATTTCCCAATTTTTGAATTGTTGTAGTCATATGAATCAGCTCCTTTTTAATTTAGTATATACATAGTAGATACTAAAATTTTAAAAATGTCAATATTATTATTAAATTTTAGCAAAAAATTATTCTATATATATGTTTGTATCCAAAAATAAAAAACGCATGTAAACATTCAAGTTTTTTCGTGCGTTTTCTATTTAATATTTTTTATTCCAAAAATCCTTTATAATGTCTCATTGCAAGTAATGATTCTAGTTGTTGTACTGTTTCTAATGCAACACCTACAACAATCAATATAGATGTACCACCAAATGCAATGTTTAGGTTTGTAAATCTTAAGAACATTGGTAAAATTGCAATGATTGCTAAGAATACTCCACCAAACCAAGTTAATTTTGATATGATTGATGATAAGTAATCTGTTGTTGGTTTTCCAGCTCTAATTCCTGGAATAAATCCACCATTTTTCTTAATATTTGCAGATACTTCTGCTGGATTGAATGTAGCATATGTATAAAAAAATGTAAATCCTACAATCAATAATAAATATACAATTGCATTTCCTATTGAATATCCAATTCCAACACTTGATGATGATGTTGCAATTGAAAATTTATATAGTCCTGCTAAAAATCCTGTTTGGTTTGCAATATCTTTTACAAATATTTGAATAATCATAGCTGGAAATGTCATAAATGATGATGCAAAGATTATTGGCATAACACCTGCCATTGCTAATTTTAATGGAATATGTGTATTTTGTGCACCTACCATTTTTCTTCCTACAACTTTTTTAGAATATTGTACTGGTACTTTTCTTTCTGCTTGTTGTACAAATACAACACCTGCAATTAAGATAATTGCACCAATTAGTATTCCTATAGCTAAAAGTAAGCCTGTTGTGCTAAATCCTTCACTAGTTACAATTAGTGACCATAATGTTGTTACAAAGCTTGGTAATCCTGAAATGATACCTACAAAAATTATTACTGAAATACCATTTCCAATTCCTTTGTTTGTAATTTCGTCTCCTAACCACATTAATATTGATGTTCCTGCAACTAGTGATATTACAATAAGTGCTCCTATTAAGAATGAATCTTGTACGAATACTCCATAACTTTTATATGATAGATATAATCCAATTGCTTCTACTAATGCAAGTATAATAGTAATAATTTTGGTATATCTGTTAATCTTTTTCCTACCTTCTTCTCCACCTTCTTTTGTTAGTCTTTCTAAAGCAGGAATAATCATTGCTAATAGTTGGACAACAATAGAAGCTGTAATATATGGTGTGATAGACATTGCAAAAATTGAAAATCTTGAGAAAGCTCCACCTGAAATCATATTGATTAATCCAGCTACACCTTCTACTGATCCCATTGCTTCATTTAGTGCAATACTATCTACACCTGGTACACTAATAAAACAACCTAATCTAAATATTACGATTAGAAGTAGTGTATATAATAATTTTTTTCTAACTTCTGGTGTTTTTAAAGCATTTCCGAATTGTTTTAAACAATTAAATCACCTCTGCCTTTCCACCTAAAGCTTCAATTTGTTCTTTTGCCTTGGCTGTGAATCTTACAGCTTTTACATTTAATTTTTTCTCTAATTTTCCTGTTGCAATTACAACTATACCATCATTGATTTTTCCAATAATTCCTTCTTTCAATAATGTTTCTGCTGTAACATCAGTTGTTTCTACTTTGTTTAACATTTTTAATGTTACTTCTGTGTACGTTTTTGCATGAATATTTGTAAATCCTCTTTTTGGTAATCTTCTATATAATGGTGTTTGACCACCTTCAAATCCACGTCTTACACCGCCACCAGATCTTGCTTTTTGACCTTTGTGACCTCTACCTGATGTTTTTCCTAAACCTGAACCTATTCCGCGTCCTACTCTTGTTCTTTTAGTTTTCTTTGTAAGTGGTTTCAATTCGTCTAATTTCATTATGACACCTCCTCTTATACTATTTCTTCTACTTTTTTGCCTCTCTTTTTAGCTACTGCTTCAGCTGTTTGCATTGATTTTAATCCTTCTATTGTAGCATAAACAACGTTTCTTGGATTGTTTGTTCCAATAACTTTTGTTCTGATATCTTTGTATCCTGCTAGCTCTAATACAGGTCTAACACTACCACCTGCTATAACTCCAGTACCTACTGCTGCTGGTTTTAACATAACCTTTGCACTTCCAAATTGTCCAATAAATTCATGTGGTACTGTTGTTCCTACAACTGGTACTTCTATTAAGTTTTTCTTTGCTTCTTGAATAGCTTTTTTTATTGCATCTGGAACTTCGGCTGCTTTACCATTTCCTACACCGATGTGTCCATTTTCGTCGCCAACAACAACAACTGCACTAAATCTAAAAGTTCTACCACCTTTAACAACTTTTGCAACTCTGTTAATTGCAACAACTTTCTCTTTTAATTCATTTTTTTCTTCCATGAGTCTTTGTTTTTCCTCCTTTCAAAGTTCACAACCTATTGGTTTTTTCTAAAAAATTGCAATTTTAGAATTTAAGTCCGCCTTCTCTTGCTGCTTCTGCTAGTTCTTTTACAACTCCGTGATATATATATCCTCCACGATCAAATACAACATTTTCAATTTTTTTGCTTTTTGCTCTTTTTGCAATCAATGCTCCAACTTCTTTTGCTGCTTCTTTATTTGCATGTTTTGTTTTTACTTCTTTATCTAAAGTAGAAGCTGCAGCAATTGTTTTTTGAGCTACATCATCGATTAATTGAACATAGATATTTGTATTGCTTCTATATACACATAATCTAGGTCTTTCTTGTGTTCCAGACACTCTTTTTCTAACTCTTAAATGTCTTCTTTCTCTTTCTGTTTTTCTATCTGTCTTCTTAATCATTTTTCTACTCCTTTCCTATTTTTCTTACACCTTATTTACCTGTTTTTCCTTCCTTACGTCTAATAACTTCATCAGCATATTTAATACCTTTTCCTCTATATACTTCAGGTACTCTTTTACTTCTAACAACAGCAGCTGTTTGACCAACTAATTCCTTGTCAACTCCTCTTACAATAATTGTATTTGGATTTGGTACGTCAAATGTAATTCCTGCTGGTGCTTCGAATATAACAGGATGTGAGTATCCTAATGTTAGGTTTAAGTTGTTTCCTTGTTTTTGCACTCTATAACCTACACCATTAATTTGTAATTCTTTTGAGAATTCATCTTTTACACCAATAATCATATTATTTATTAGAGTTCTTGTTAATCCATGTAAACTCTTGTTAATAGCTTCGTCATCTTTTCTGATAACTTTGATAGTGTTACCATTCATTTCTAAAGTAATATCCTTATGTACTTCTCTTTCTAATGTACCTTTTGGACCTTTTACAGTAATTTTGTGTCCATCAATTTTTACTTCTACTCCCTCTGGTACTTCTATCGGTTTATTTCCTATTCTTGACATGCTTTTTTCCTCCTTTTGATATCAATGTCAATAGCTTTCGCCGTTTATTTTTACCATACATAGGCTAGGACTTCTCCTCCAACACCTAATTCTCTAGCTTCTTTATCTGTTTTTAATCCTTTTGAAGTAGAGATTATGGCAATTCCTAAACCATTTAGAACTTTTGGTAAATCTTCTTTTGAAGCATATACTCTTAGTCCTGGTTTACTAATTCTTTTTAATCCATCAATTACTCTTGTTCCTTTTTCATCATATTTTAATGTTACTCTTATGATTCCTTGACTATCGTCTTTTATTTCTTCAAATGATTTGATATATCCCTCTTTGAATAAGATTTCTGCAATTCCTAGTTTCATATTTGATGCAGGTATATCTACTGTTTTATGTTTTGCACTATTTGCATTTCTTATTCTAGTTAACATATCTGCAATTGGATCTGTAATATTCATTATTTTACTTTACCTCCTTTTTTGTTAAAATTCCGTTTCTATATTTTACCAACTGGCTTTTTTAATTCCTGGAATTTCTCCCTTATGTGCTAATTCTCTAAAACATACACGGCAAATACCATATTTTCTAATATATGCATGTGGTCTACCACATAATTTGCATCTATTATATTCTCTTGTTTTATATTTTTGTGGTCTTGCTTGTTTTACTTTCATTGATTTTTTAGCCATAATTTTTCCTTTCCTCCTTTTTCAATGAATACAATTCACTGTGATTTCTAAACAGTTGTCCTAAATGGCATTCCCATTAATGATAACAATTCTTTTGCTTCCTCATCTGATTTAGCTGTTGTTACAAATATGATATCCATTCCTCTAATTTTATCTACTTTATCATATTCAATTTCTGGGAATATTAATTGTTCTTTTACACCCATTGAGTAATTTCCTCTACCATCAAAAGAGTTATTTGATACTCCTCTAAAGTCTCTTACTCTTGGTAATGCTATATTAAATAATTTATATGCAAAATCATACATTTTATCAGATCTTAATGTTACTTTGCAACCAATGTTAACACCTTCTCTTAATTTGAAAGCTGCAATTGATTTTCTTGCTTTTGTAACAACTGGTTTTTGACCTGTGATTTGTGATAAATCATTCATTGCATTTTCTAATGATTTTGGGTTATCTTTTATATCTCCTAATCCAACATTGATTACTATTTTTTCAAGCTTTGGAACTTGCATAATAGATTTATAGTTAAATTTTTTCATCATTGCTGGTACTACTTCTTTTTGATATTGTTCTT
Source organism: uncultured Clostridia bacterium (assembly GCA_947627605.1). GTDB lineage: Bacteria > Bacillota > Clostridia > TANB77 > CAG-508 > CAG-269. Next base: position 42,310 of record CANQWU010000007.1, on the reverse strand, counting down.
TTAGTTTTTCCATAACTTATTAAGTCCTCCTTCCTTATTTCAATTTTGTACCACATTTTTTGCAGACACGTACTTTTTTATCTTTTTCTGTACTATATCCTACTTTTGTTGTTTTTCCACATTTTGGACATACAACATTTACTTTTGCACTTGGTATTGCACATTCTACTGATAAAATACCACTTTCTTCTCCTTGTTTTCTGGCTTTTACATGTTTTTTTCTAACATTAACTTCTTTCACAATAACTTTATCTTGTTTAGGAATAACTTCTAATACTTCTCCTGTTTTTCCCTTGTCATTTCCTGATAATACTTTTACTGTGTCGCCTTTCTTTATTTTCATAAGAGATTGCCTCCTTTTCTTATATTTTTTGTTAATGGCTTATAGAACTTCTGGGGCTAATGATAATATTTTCATGTATTCCTTTTCCCTTAGTTCTCTTGCAACTGGTCCGAAGATACGTGTTCCTCTTGGAGTTTTATCTTCTTTTATAATAACAGCTGCATTTTCATCAAATTTTATATATGAACCATCTGCTCTACGTAATCCTCTCTTTGATCTTACGATAACAGCTTTTACAACATCACCTTTTTTTACAACGCCACCTGGTGTTGCTGATTTAACTGAAGCAACGACAACATCACCGATGTTAGCTGTCTTTCTATATGATCCTCCTAAACATCTAATACACATTAATTCTCTTGCACCTGTGTTATCTGCTACTTTTAATTTTGTTTGTTGTTGTATCATTTTCTGGTTCCTCCCTTCTTTTTGTTATGTTTTTTTATTTTTCAATTGCTTTTTCTAAAATTTCTACAAGTCTCCATCTTTTATCTTTTGATAAAGGCCTTGTTTCCATGACTTTTACCTTATCGCCTATTTTACAAGCGTTTTCTTCGTCATGTGCTTTTAATTTATATGTTCTTTTTACTGTTTTTCCATATACATTATGTCTTACACTTGTTTCTACAGCTACAACAATAGTTTTATCCATTTTGTCAGATATAACTGTTCCTATCATGGTTTTACGAAGATTTCTTTCTTCCATGCTTTAAATCCTCCTTTTTTAGCTTTGTGCAGATGTTTTTGTTTCTGCGATTTTTCTTTCTGTTAATACAGTATTGACTTTTGCTATGTCTTTTTTTACTTCTTTTATTTTCATTGGATTATCTAATCCATTTGTAGCTAAACTAAATTTTAATTTGAATAATTCTGTTTTTAGTTCACCTAACTCCTTTTCTAGATCTGGTGAAGACATTTCTCTTATTTTATTTATCTTCATCATTCTCACCTACCTTTTCTGTTTCTTTAGCGACAAATTTTGTTTTGATAGGTAGTTTATTCATCGCTAATCTTAATGCTTCTTTTGCAGTTTCTTCTGTTACATCAGCAATTTCAAACATTATTCTTCCTGGTTTTACAACTGCTACCCAATATTCTGGGGCACCCTTTCCTTTTCCCATACGAGTTCCTATTGGTTTTGAGGTAATTGGTTTGTCTGGGAATATTTTAATCCAAACTTTTCCACCTCTTTTTATATAACGTGTCATTGCAATACGTGCTGCTTCTATTTGGTTTCCTGTAATTAGTCCCCCTGTTACAGCTTGTATTCCATAATCTCCTTCTGTTATTTTATTTCCTCTTGTTGCTTTTCCTCTCATTCTACCTTTTTGCATTTTTCTAAATTTTGTTCTTTTTGGCATCAATGGCATTATTCAACGCCTCCTTCCACTTTTTTACTTGGAAGAACTTCTCCTTTATATATCCAAACTTTTACACCGATTTTTCCATATGTTGTATCTGCTTCTGCAAATCCATAATCAATATCAGCTCTTAAAGTTTGTAGTGGTATATTTCCCTCTTTATAAAATTCAGTTCTTGCCATGTCAGCTCCACCTAATCTTCCTGATACAGCTGTTTTTATTCCTAATGCTCCTGCTTTTGTTGCTTTTTGCATACATTGTTTCATTGCACGTCTAAATGAAATTCTTCTTTCTAGTTGACCTGCTATATTTTCTGCTACTAGTTGTGCATCTGTGTCTATGTTTTTTACTTCAACTATATTTAAGTTTACATCTTTTCCAATTAGTTTTATTAGCTCTTGCTTCATTTCTTCTGCACCTGCTCCACCTTTGCCTATTACAATTCCTGGTTTTGCACTATATAGATTTACTTTAACGGCTTTTGCAGTTCTTTCTATTTCAATTTTAGAGATACCAGCAGCATATAGTTTTTTCTTTAAAAATTTACGGATTTTTTGGTCTTCTACTAAATAATCTGAAAAGTTTTTAGAATCTGCATACCATCTTGAGTTCCAATCTTTTATGATTCCAACTCTAACACCTGTTGGATGTACTTTTTGTCCCATATCCTATTAATCCTCCTTCTCTCTTAATACGATTGTTAAATGACTTGTTCTTTTTCTAATTCTAACTGCTGATCCCTTTGCAGCTGGTCTAATTCTTTTTAATGTTGGTCCTTGATTTGCATATATTTCAGCAACATATAAATTTTGTGCTTTCATATCATGGTTATTTTCTGCATTTGCAATTGCTGATTTTAATAATTTTTCTATAATTTCTGATGATGCTTTTGGTGTGAATTTTACAATAGCTAGTGCTTCATCAACCTGTTTACCTCTTATTAAATCTGCAACAATTTTTACTTTTCTAGCAGATATTCTTGCATATTTAAGAGTTGCTTTTGCTTCTTTTACAGCGATTTCTTGTTCTTGCACTTTATTTACCTCCTTAACACATATTTACGCTATTTTATTTTGTTACTTTAGTTGTTTTTTCTCCAGCATGACCTTTAAATGTTCTTGTTGGAGCAAATTCTCCTAGTTTATGTCCAATCATTTCTTCTGTTATATAGATTGGAACATGTTTTCTTCCATCGTGTACAGCTATTGTGTGTCCTACCATTTGTGGATATATTGTAGATGCTCTTGACCATGTTTTTAAAACATCTTTTGCACCTGTTTCATTCATTGCTTCTATTCTTTTTAATAATTTTTCTTCTACAAATGGTTTTTTCTTGCTTGATCTAGACATATACTATTTCCTCCTCTTCACAATGAATTTATTTGTATTTTTCTTTTTATTTCTTGTCTTGTATCCTAGAGCTGGTTTACCCCAAGGTGTTAATGGTCCAGCGTGTCCGATTGGTGCTCTACCTTCACCACCACCATGTGGGTGATCTACTGGGTTCATAACAGATCCTCTTACTTCTGGTCTCCATCCCATATGACGTTTTCTTCCTGCTTTACCAATTTTTACATTTTCATGTTCTGTATTTCCTATTACACCAATTGTTGCTCTACATCTTGCTAAAATAAGTCTCATTTCTCCAGAAGGAAGTCTTACATGTGCATATTTACCTTCTTTTGCCATTAATTGTGCACTTTGTCCTGCTGCTTTTACTAATTTTCCACCTTGACCTGGATTTATTTCAATATTGTGAATTAGTGTACCTACTGGAATACTGTTTATTGGCATACAATTTCCTGGTTTTATATCTACTGTTTCTCCAGATATAACTTTGTCACCATCTGTTAATCCCTGTGGTGCTAAGATGTATGCTTTTTCTCCATCTTTATATTGAATTAATGCAATATTTGCACTTCTATTTGGGTCATATTCAATACCTAAAATTGTTGCTTCCATATTATCTTTTTGTCTTTTAAAATCAATAATTCTATATTTTTGTCTGTTTCCTCCACCTTGATGTCTTACTGTTATTCTACCATATGAATTTCTTCCTGCTTTTTCTTTTTTCTTTGCTAATAAAGATTTTTCAGGAGTTTTCTTTGTTATTTCTGCAAAATCTGATACTGTCATATTTCTTCTTGATGGTGTATATGGTTTAAAGTGTTTCATTCCCATTTTTATTTCTCTCCTTTATTATTTTATTGCGGATTTTTTCCTGCTCCGCATGCAGATATTCTTTATTTTCCTGGTATTTTCCAGATATTTTTCTTTTTATTATGCTCCCATAAATTCTTCTATAGAGTCTTTATATTTTTTAGAAGTTTTTTCTTCTTTTCCACCTTTTGTAAGATATGTGCTTTCTTGTGGATTTGTATCGATTGTTACAATTGCTTTTTTCCAATCTGAAGTTTTTCCAACATGATAACCTACTCTTTTACTTTTTCCATTTACATGCATTGTGCTTACTTTTAATACTTTTACATTAAACAATTTTTCTACTGCTTTTGCTATTTCAACTTTTGTTGCTTTTGGGTTTACTTTAAAAGTATATTTTCCTTCTTGTAATCCATCATTACTTTTCTCAGTAACAACTGGCTTAATTATGATTTCTTCTGCTAACATTATGCATACACCTCCTCTAATTTTTTAACGGTGTCTAATGGTAATATAAGGTTAGTGTATTTTAATAAATCGAATACATTTATATTATTTAGTAAAATTGTTTTAACCCCTTCTATATTTCTTGCAGACATAAATACATTGTCATTTTTTTCTGGCAAAATAATTAATGTTTTTCCTTCTACTTTTAAATCTGCTAGTACTTTTACCATTGTTTTTGTTTTAATTTCTTTTACTTCTAATTTATCTAATACTGTTAATTCTTTTTCTAATACTTTAGAACTTAAGATAGATTTAATTGCTAATCTTCTTTCTTTTTTATTAACAGCATATCTATATGAACGAGGTTTTGGTCCTAATGCAATACCACCTTTTATCCATTGTGGTGCTCTGATACTTCCTTGTCTTGCTCTACCTGTTCCTTTTTGTCTCCATGGTTTTTTACCACCACCACTTACTTCTGCTCTTGTTTTTGTACTTTGTGTACCTTGGCGTTGATTTGCTAAATAATTAACTAGTACACTATGTACAATTTCTTTGTTTGGTTCTATTCCAAAAATACTATCTGCCAATTCTACGTCGCTTACTTTTTTTCCTTTCATATCATAAACATCTATTTTAGGCATTTTTTGTTCCTCCTTCCTTCTTAGTTAGTAGCCTTTACAGCTGATTTAATTTTTAAGATAGCCCCTTTTGCTCCTGGAACACTACCTTTTACTAATATAACATTTTTGTCCATATCAACTCTTACAATATTTAAGTTTTGAATTGTAACAGTTTCTTTTCCCATATGCCCTGGTAATTTCTTACCTTTAAATACTCTACCTGGTGTTGAAGTTGGTCCCATTGAACCTGGTCTTCTATGATACATTGATCCATGTCCCATAGGTCCTCTATGTTGTCCGTGTCTTTTAATAACACCTTGGAATCCTTTTCCTTTTGTTGTTCCTTGGATGTCAACTTTTTCTCCAGCTTGGAAAATATCAGCTTTAACTTCATCTCCAACTTTATATCCTTCAACTGTTTCTAATCTAAATTCTCTTAAATGTTTTTTTGCTGTTAAACCTGCTTTTGCAAAGTGACCTTTTTCTGGCTTGTTGATATGTTTGTCTTTTATTTCACCATATCCTAATTGAATACTATTGTATCCATCTGTTTCTACTGTTTTTACTTGTGCTACAATGTTTGGTGTAGCTTCAATAACGGTTACTGGAATTACATTTCCTTTTTCATCAAAAATTTGTGTCATTCCTATTTTTTTACCGATAATTCCTTTTTTCATTTTTTCCTCCTAACTATTGGCTGATACTTTATTTTGCATTTTTTCAAATGTAATATCAGCTTGGTTTTGATTCGTTCCTCACGAACTTACTTTATATTGTTTGCAACTTTTTCGCTTCGCTCAAGTTGCATAAGTTGTAAGTAACGTTCGTTCCTCACGAACTTACAACTTAATTTCTATGTCAACACCTGCTGGTAATTCTAATTTCATTAGACTATCAACTGTTTTTTGTGTTGGGTATAGAATGTCAATAACTCTTTTATGTGTTCTCATTTCAAATTGTTCTCTTGAATCTTTATATTTGTGTGGAGAACGTAAGATTGTAACTACTTCCTTTTGTGTTGGTAATGGAATAGGACCTGATACCTTTGCTCCTGTTTTCTTAGCAGTATCTACTATCTTTTCAGCAGACTGATCTAAAACTACATGATCATAAGCTTTTAGTCTTATTCTAATTTTTTCACTTGTTACAACTGTTGCTTTTGCCATTGTAATTTTCCCTCCTTTTAATTTTTTATTTTTGGGTTTTACCCTTGTAGCTTTTGTTTGCTACTAAAATTACCGTGGCAAGTTAAAACGCACTCTGGTGTTTTGAATGTCACCTTTTTAAATTCCCCGATTTTTTGCATGATAATCTGGGGATAAGTGCTTTTTCTTACCGCCTGGTCTTTGCCATGACATACTCCACTGAAGTTCCCTCCATCCCCAAATTTTTCTTAGGAATGTAGCCACATTCAGTTTCAACGCTTTATTCATGCTTATCTATTATATAATGGTTTTTCATTTATGTCAATGCTTTTTGGGATTTTTTTTCATTTTTTTATCTATATTATGGAAATTATTTTACTTTTTCTATTTTTTATGATATAATTTGAAAAAATATATTGATTTTTTATTGATTATATTTCTTATTTATTTTATATAAATTTAATTAGAAAGGAGTTATTTATATGGCAAATTCAGATAACACTACTGCTTTAGCTGAAAACAAAGTGTTGATTTTATATTTTTTAAATCAGCTTCCAAGTGGAATTATTGAAAATGGTTTATATAAAATTGTTACTGCTGTTAATGGTGTAAATTACTTTTATTTTAAACAAGTTTTAACAGATTTGATTGAAACTAAATTAGTAGGACTACTTACAAATGATGAAAATGAAGATTCAGTCCTTAAAATTACATCTGAAGGAAAAAATGCATTATCTCTTACAAAAGATATGTTACCTGGCATTGTAAAGTTAAAAGCAGATTCACTTTTTAAAGAAGAATTATCTTCTATTGAAAATGAAACTTCTGTAACTGCTGAATTTATTCCTAAAAATGAAAATGATTATACTATAAAATGTAAAATAGTTGAAAATAATGAAACTATTTTTGAAGTAAAAACTATAGCTGGTTCTCGTGATAGAGCTAAAAGGATTGTTGATAATTGGAATTCTAATGCTTCAAAAATTTATCCTGAAATATTAGATATCTTATTGAAAGCTTCTGATTAAAAGCCATATTAGCTTTTTTTACTTATTTTTGGTAAATTATTTATAAAATGTTATCATATAAAAAAGTATCATTCTAAAAAAATGATACTTTTTAGCTCTCATACGATTGATACAAATATCAATCTATTTTATTGTCTTTACTTTAGCATAAAATATCATATACAACAAATAACCTTTAGAGTCTAATCTAAAGGTTATTTGAAATCAACTTGACCGTTTTTCAGGTCTAAATGTCCTCTTAATTTGAGTGTATTTCAACTCATAACAGAATTACTTCTGTTAATATTATTATACACAAATTATTAAAAAAAATCAATAAAATATGTAAAAAAATTGTGTTTTTTCTAAATCTTTTTAAAAACAGAAATTAAAAAATGTTTATATTTGTGTAGAAATTTTGCTTATTTTATGTTATTATATATTCTGAACTTTACATTGAGGAGGCAAAATTTTTGAACATAAATGATGAACTAAATAAATTGAATAATAATCAGCGACAGGAATTAGAAAAATGGTTTGCTGAACAGATATATAAATTAAATAAAGTTAATAAAAATGAACAACTAAACTATGTACCATATTTAACTAGGAAAAAAGTAGTATGGGTAGATTTTGGGGTTAATATTGGTCAAGAATTAAATCACTCACACCCTGCTATTGTATTATATTCAAGGTCAAATGTTGGTACTGTATTAGTTGCCCCTTTAACAAGTAAAAAGAATGAATCTGCTGTTGTTATTGATATTGGAGAAGTTAAAGATTTTGAGGGTTTTTCATATTGTAAAATAGACCAATTAAGAGCAGTAAGCAAATTAAGAATACAAACAAAGAAATATGAAAATAAATATTATAACAATTTTAATAGAGAAACTGGTAAATATTCTAATCCAGAAGTATCAACAGAACAAATGAATTTAATAGATACTGCTATCCAAGAATTGAAATACAAATCAAAATAAGTTATTAAATATACACTTGATAATTATAGTTAAAAAATAAACTAATTTTGCCTCATAGAAATTCCTTGAAATTTTTTCAAGACTTTGACACAATTCCTAACTCTCTATAACTTTTGACTAATGGCATAAAGCTTTAGATAATATGCTACATACTGAAAAATCTAAAAAATACCATCCTTATTTTGGAATGGTATTTTTAATTCTGCCATTTAGTTTGAACAAATACATTTTTGGTACTATTGATGTAGCTATTTACAACTTTTTGTTCTCATAATGATTAATACAACTATTTACTAATGTTTAAGCACTCTTTTCTTTCAAACTATTTTTTCTATTTTTTAGTTTTATAATTATATACCCTATTTGAAAAATTAAGCATATTGGAATAATTGGAAATACCATAAAATAATAATAAAAACCACAAAATATTCCAATTTCAAATCCTTCTAAACCATAATATAATGTATCTCCTATAAAATGACCTCCAAAACATGCATATTGTAAACCTAACAATAGCACAAATATGCAAGGAATAAAAGAACATATAAACATAATTTTAGTTTTTCTTCTAAATATGTAACACATCTGGAAAGTTAAGCATGCTGGAATAATAGGTTCAATATCATTTAATGTATATCTCCCAAATAGTATCAAATATAATATATATACATATGGTATAAAAGATAAAATAAAAATAATTTTAAATATTTTACTTTTCATACAAACTCCTATCTTCAATAAATCTCTAATTATTTTAATTTTATCATATCATCTTATAAAATACAACATATATAGAAATGTTTGATTTTTCCATTTATAAGAAATAGTTATATTTAAATTTCATTTTTTTTTTTAAGTCTTTTTATTTTCTTTTTCTAATTGTTTTAAACTTTTTTGTGGAGTAGGCAAATCTTCTGGCATGGTTCCGTCCAGCTTGTTTAATTGCTTCTCTAACTATTTTTCCAATTTTATTATGAGTATCACAAGCTTTCTCTTCAGTATTAACCTTATCTCTTTTTAATCTTGATTCAGTTTGCGTAATACGAAATAAATTAGCTGCAAGTTCTTCACTTCCCATATTATCTAAAATATCTTCTCTATATCTTAGGCCTTTTCTTTTTGCAATATCATCAGCTGTTTCACCGTTATATAAGCCTTTATATCCACTATTATGGAACTTATCAAAATTTTTTACCCCTGCCTTTTTTGCAGTTTGATTAAGTGAATAGTTTCCTTTTCTTGTTAAATCTCTTTGATAAAATCTCTTTTCATCTTCTGTTAGCATAGTATATTCTTTTTCTGTAATCTCTTGCTTTCTAGTTTGAGCTGCAAAATATGTTTGAGCTAAAGCAACAATTTTCAACCTAGGATTTGCATTTTGAGCTATAAGATAACAGGCATATCTTGTTAATCTATAATCTTTTTGTTCTCTTTTTGCACCAGAACCTATTTCTACCATTTTGTTGCCAACAACAAAATGGTCAATGTCAGTTAACCCAGAATTTTTACAAGCTATTTTCGCTTTTTCAATTACTGCATCAAAATATCTCCAATCTTTATAGCTTAAAACATTCATTAGGTCTCTAGCATACCAAAATTCAGCACCATTTTCGTCAACATGTTTAATATCTTCAAATGATTTATTGTTTTTATCTAATTCTTTCAATAATATCATCTCCATTTCTAAATATATTATTTTAATTATCTAGGCATTATTATAAAACAGTTGTTTTATAAAGTCAACCATTTTTTCGTATTTTTTAACTTTTATGGCTTTGGCATAAGTCCCAACCCTCATGAGTTGTATCATACCAACACAACTCATTAGATACATTAACTGTAAAAGAAATTTTCTATAAAATTATACTTTTAATGATATTATGCTAATAAAAAAATATCATCCTTTTTAGAATGATATTTATATCTATCTGCTCAATAAAGTTCGAACAGATACATTATTGGTAGCGAAGAGTGGATTCGAACCACCGACCTGTCGGGTATGAACCGAATGCTCTAGCCAACTGAGCTACTTCGCCATATAAATTGACGTTATTTATTATAACTTGAGTTTGTACTTTTGTCAAGCAAAATATACAAATTTTAAAAATATTTTAACATATAAGAGGATGTTTTGAAAATTTTTATCAAAACATCCTTCTTTTTTTAAGTTACATTTCTCTTTCTTCTACATCCTTTTCTACTTCTTTGTCATCTAATTGTTTTTCCTTTGATTTTTTACCTTTTGAATCAACTTTTTTAGTAACCTCAGATTTTTCTTTTTTGGCCGGTGTTTCAAATTTTTCTATTCTATATTTTTCAGTCAAACTTTGGATTCTTTTTGTTGATTTTTTTAATTCTTCTATATCAGCTTCACTAATATCTTTACTTGGTTTTATATCTTCTACTGTAGCATCTAAATTACTTATATTAGTGTGATTATCAAATCCAAAAAGTATTCTAAAATATGCTTTTATTCCCTCTCCTTTTACTGTTTCTACTTTACTCATATCTATCTCTCCTATTTTTTTTTTTATAAAACTAGTTATATTATAACATAAAATAGCTTAAAAATCAAGTTTTATTAACTAAAGAAAATGTATATATATATCCTTTATATTTAACATCAAATCTTGCCTGTTTAATTAGTTCCATTCCCTCATATTTTTTATTAGCTTCTTCATATATACCATGAGTTCCTGCATTTATAAACCAGATTCTACCTTTATAATCTTTTAAAAATTCTAAATTATATACTGTTTCCATGTTTGGTCCATATGCTTTATATGCTTCTTCTACATGCCATCCAGCTCCATCATAGAAATATTGCATATATTCAGGGAAATTGGCAGATACTACAAATCCACTACCTTCATTTCCATAAATAAGTATATCTCCTTCTTGTAGATTTTCCTTCAAATATGAGAATGGCGCATCATTTGTTTTATCATAATGAATAAATGCTAGATTTATATTTGCATATGTAGCAATAATAACTGTTAAAACTATAATAAATATGTTTCCAACCTTGTTACCTACTTTTGCCATTATATAGCTTAATGTAAAAATGAAAAGTCCTGTAATTACTAAGAAATATCTTGCATATATAATTGGTCTCGAAATTATTAATGATACTGCAATTGCTCCTAAAATTACGCAAGTATAAACAATTATTGACCAAAAAGCTGGTTTTAAGCTTTCTTTGTTTTCTTTTTTTCTGTTTCTTATTAAGATATATATTATATATCCACAGAATATAATCCCATATAAACCAGCAATCCAAGGATTTATGTATTGGTCGTCTCCTAGATTGCCTGTGAATTGAAATAGAAACATTTCTATTATAGTATCAGGAAATTTAATTCCAATCCAAAATCCCTTTGATACTTGAGACATTTGCAACATTAAAAATACAATCCAAGGTATATATAATGCAACTTGAATTATTGCTTGTATAATAAATGTCTTTAAATTTGTTGTGAATTTCTTTTCTTTAATTGCATTTCTTAAAATCCAAATAAATAATATGACGTTTATAATTCCTGCTGCCATTAGTCCATAATAATGTGTATATGCTGAAATCAAACTAAAAATTGCGAAAATTATCCAATTTTTTATTGTTGCTTTTCCAGAAAAAATTCTGTATGCATAAATTGCCATTATAGTTACAAATAGCATTCCCCATCCATACATACGTATTTCACTTGAATATACAATGTTAATAGGAAGTGTGTAGACTAATAGTGAAAATATTGCTCCTACTTTTTCTCCAAAATCTTTTCTAATATGTGTTATTCCTAAAATTCCTAATATTGCTATTGCTAGTACAGAAAGTAATCTATAACATAAAATATTATTTCCAAATATCAATGATACAATTTTTAGCATCCAATAATAGAATGGCGGATGCACATCATGTCCTGTAATTTGCCATATCTCTGAAAATGTATGATTATTTGAGATAGCAACTGAATAGCTTTCATCAAACCACAAACTTGTATGTATTGAAGATAAAGTTATAAATAGAATTCCTAAAATAATAATTAGTATATGTATATGCTTTAATTTTATTTTTTTCATCTTTTTTCCCTTTCCTTGTGTATTTTGAAAAAGAATTGATCTAAATCAATTCTTTTTCAGTTTCTACATTTTCTGCTCCGTACTACTACATCTGCAATTTTTATATTTCTTACATGATTAATTTTTTCCCATTCAGTATTTCTTTTAAATAAACATTTAAAATTAATTAATAACCAAGATCCCATAAACAAAGGATAGCATATTAGTCCTTTAATCATTGGTTTAATTGGTCTTTTATCTAGCCACATAACAAACATTCCTGTTAAAATTGGTAATATAAATGTTGGTAATACATATCTAGCTAAATCTATTATTAAATCTAGTTGTGTAATTCCATTTCCTATATACATTAGTAAATTTGTTACTAATAATAATAATGTTATTATAAACATTGGAATACTTCCAACAATATATAAGAGACCATCTATATTTATTAAACTTTTATTTTCTTTTACTGCAAACAATAATTTTTTTGTATATTCTTTGATACATTGTATATGTCCTACTGTCCATCTGCTTCTTTGTGACCAGCTTTGCTTAAATCCTACTGGTTGTTCGTCATATACAATTGCATCTGTTGCCCATCCAAGTCTTTTTCCCTTTATAATTCTTTGTAATGAAAATTCAATATCTTCTGTTAGAGTAACTGTTTTCCATCCATTTGGCTTTAAAATATCAAATTTTACCATAAATCCTGTTCCATTTAGTAATGGAGATAATCCAATATTATATCTTGCTAAATGATAGAAACGATGCATAGTCCAATAAAAAATAGCATATCCAGATGATACCCAACTATCTGTTGGATTTTTTATGTCTCTATATCCTTGAACCACTTCTTCACCTTGACATAATTTTTTATTCATATTTTTAATAAAGTCTTTATGCACAATATTATCTGCATCAAAAACAAGTATTGCATCATAGTCTGCATTTTCTTTTATTTTTTGTTGTAAAAACCAATCTAATGCATAACCTTTAGTCTGTTTTTCCTTGTCTTCTCTTTCATAAACAATTGCACCTGCTTCTTCTGCAATTTTTGCTGTATTATCTGTACAATTATCTGCTATGACATAAATATCATATAAATTTCTATCATAGCTTTGATTATTTAAACTATCTATTAAATTCTTTATAACTTCTTGCTCATTATGTGCTGGTACAATTGCCATAAATTTATGATTTTTTTCTATTTTTAGTGGTTTATCTTTTAATTTAATTAGAGAACATATACTAATCAATACTTGATATAACCAAAATATAGTTACTACCCAAACTAATGCTTCTCTAAGTATATATAGATATTCCATTTTTATTACATTCCTTTCTGAAATATTAAAGTAAGCTTGCAAAATTTATTTTTCAAACTTATCTTTATTTTTGTTGTTCTATTTATATATATATTTTCTCCTTTTTCTATTATACTATGTTTGGAAAATTTATGCAACTTTTTTTGAAAATTTTTTCTTTATTTGCACTTTTTATATTTTTTTACATATATTGCAAAGAAGGAGGAAGTTTATGAAACAAAAATATAAAGTTGCAATTGTTGGCAGTACAGGTGTTGTTGGAAGAACAGTTTTAAAAGTTTTAGAAGAAAAACAATTTTCTAATTGTACATATACCCTATTTTCTTCTAAAAAATCTGCTGGTACAAAATTAAATTTTTTAGGTCAAGACTATATCATTCAAGAATTAAAAGAAAATTCTTTTGAATCCGGATTTGATTTTGCTATTTTTTGTGCTGGTGGTGAAGTCTCTAAAAAATTCGCTCCTATTGCTGTTGCCAATGGTTGTGTTGTAATTGATAATAGTAGTGTATTTCGTATGGATGAATCTGTTCCTTTAGTTGTTCCTGAAGTTAATCCACTGAAAATCTTTGAAAATAATGGAATTATAGCAAATCCTAATTGTTCTACTATTCAAGCAGTAGTTCCTTTAAAACCTCTTGACGATAAATATCATATTAAGCGTATTGTATATTCAACTTATCAAGCAGTTTCTGGTGCAGGTAGACAAGGAATTTTAGATTTAGAAAACGGTATCAATGGTGAGCTACCAAAAAAGTTTCCATACCCTATTTTTAATAATTGTTTACCACAAATTGATGTATTTCTAGATGATGGTTATACAAAAGAAGAGTATAAAATGATTAATGAAACAAGAAAAATTTTAGACAGACCTGATTTAGCAATTACTGCAACTACTGTAAGAGTACCTGTTAAAAATTGCCATTCAGAAAGTATCAATTTGGAATTTGAAAATGACTTTGACATATTCGATGTTAAGCAAATTCTTCAAAATTCTGATGGAGTTATTGTTGTTGATGACCCTTCTAAACAATATTATCCACTTGCTACAAAAGCTGATGGTTATGATGATGTTTTAGTTGGCAGAATTAGGCGTGATAATAGTGTAAAAAGTGGTTTAAATTTATGGGTTGTTGCAGATAATCTGCGTAAAGGTGCTGCTACTAATGCTGTACAAATTCTAGAAAAATTGATTCAATAAATATTTTTTTTGCAAACAAAAAAGAGCTTTCTTAGTAGAAAGTTCTTTTTGCCCACAACATTATTCTGCTGTTTCTTCTGCTTCTGGAGCTTCATAAGCTTCTAAAATAGCTTTTTGAATTTTCTCCCTTGTTTCTGGATTGATTGGATGAGCTATATCTTTGAATTCTCCGTTTGGAGTTTTTCTGCTTGGCATAGCTATGAATAATCCATTTTGACTTTCGATAACTTTGATATCGTGTACAGCGAATTCGTTATCAAATGTAACAGAAGCAACTGCTCTCATTCTGTTTTCAGAATTTACTTTTCTTAAACGTACGTCTGTTATTTGCATTTTGCGTGCACCGCCTTCCTTAAGTATAAATTGTACACTTATATATATATGTACATTTATATTATTCTATACAAATTTCATTTTTCCTTCTTTTTTTTACATTTTTTTCATTTGTTTGAAAAAAAACTTGAATTTTACTATATAACAGTATATAATAATTTTATTAAAAAGGGGTGTTTATTTTGCCACAAATTGAGGAATTAAAAAAATATAAAAACATACATATGATAGGAATTGGTGGAGTTAGTATGAGTCGGAATAGCTGCAATTTTATATAATTGGGGCTTTCATATTACTGGCTCTGATTGGTCACAATCTGATGCAACTGATAAATTAAATGAAATGGGAATTCCTGTTATTATTGGTCACAATATAGATAATGTAAAAAATGCTGATGTTGTTGTTTATTCAGCAGCTATAAAACAAGATGATCCAGAAATGCAAACAGCTAGAGCATATGGTATTCCTACTATTGAAAGAGCCGATTTTTTAGGTATTTTGACACGTTGTTTTGAAAATACAATTTGTATTTCTGGTACTCATGGAAAAACAACCACTACGTCAATGGTTTCTCTTTGTTTCTTAGAAGCTCTTAAGGATCCTAGTATTCAAGTTGGTGCTTTTTTAAGTGATTTAAATGGAAATTATCGTGTTGGTAACAGCGAATATTTTGTTATTGAGGCTTGTGAATATGTTGAAAGTTTTCTAAAATTTTCACCTAAATCTGAAATTATTTTAAATATTGATAATGACCATTTAGATTATTTTAAAACCTTTGAAAATATAAAAAACGCTTTTATAAAATATGTTAAACTTTTACCTCAAGATGGTGTATTAATACTTAATGGTGATGATAAAAATTGTTTAGATTTAATGCAATATACAAAAGCAAACTGTTTTACTTATAGTATAGAAAAAAAAGATTCATACTTTTTTGCAGATAATATTATTTTTGATAATAATGGCTTTCCTTCTTTTGATGTATATAAAGATAAAAAATTCTATGAAAATATTTCATTATCTGTTCCTGGTAAACACAATGTTTTAAATTGTTTAGCTTGTATTGCTTTATGTGATAGTTATAACATTGACAAATCATATATCAAATCTGCTTTAGCAAAGTTTACAGGTGCACATAGACGTTTTGAATTTAAAGGAAAAATGAATGGTGCTAGTATTTATGATGATTATGGTCATCATCCTACTGAAATTGTTGCAACATCTAACTGTTTGAAAAATAAAAAATATAATGAGTCTTGGGTTGTATTTCAGCCACATACTTATAGTAGGACAAAAAATCATTTGACTGATTTTGCAAAGTCTCTTATGAATTTTGATAATATTATCTTATTAGATATATATGCTGCCAGAGAAATTAACACATACAATATTAGTTCAAAAGATTTAGCTGATAAAATTATTTCTCTTGGAAAAAAGGCTATATATTTACCTAATTTTGATATTTGTGTTTCCTATTTAAAGGAACATGTTAAACCAAATGATATTGTGTTAACTTTGGGTGCTGGTACTGTTACAGAAATAGGCTCTTTGTTAACAGAAAAAGAAAAAACTTCAATTTGAAGCTTTTTCTTTTTTAATTTTCTATTTTATATAATTGTTCTAACATAATATCTCCAAACACTCCATATCCTTCTAATGGTTCATTTACTAGTACATGCGTTACTGCTCCAATAAGTTTTCCATTTTGAATAATTGGAGAACCACTCATTCCCTGTATAATTCCACCTGTTTTTTCTATTAATCTATTATCTGTTATTCTTATTTTCATACTTTTATTATCATAATTATTTTCCGGGAAAATTTTCTCTATTTGAATTTCATATTTTTCTGTTTTTCCATTTTCCAAGCTACATATAATTTCTGCTTTTCCTAATGTTATTTCACTGCGTGATGCTACTTCCATTTCTTGTGATTTATCTAATTGTATACTTGATAAATCTTCTACTTTTCCATATATTCCAAAACCAGTATTTTTCATAATTGTTCCTATCTTTTTTTGTTTATCTAATGTTCCTTGAATTCTACCTGGATTTCCTTTTTCCCCTTTATCTATGCTTAAAATATTCGTTGTTACAAATTCTCCTGAAGAAATTTGAATTAATTGTTCTGTATCTATATCTACTAATCCATGCCCTAAAGCTGCAAATTTTCCTGTAATAGGCTCATAGAAAGTTACTGTTCCAACACCTGCTGCACTATCTCTTACCCATAGTCCTAGTTTATATTCTGAATTATATGTTTTTACAGGTGTAATGTTACATTCTAATGTTTCTTCCTTATGAATGTATTTTAGTTTAACTTCTTTTCCATTTGATTTGTTCACTTCATTTATTAATTCATCTGTTGTTCCAATTTTAATTTCATTTACAGCTACAATTGTATCTCCCTCTGTTATTTGTGTATTTTCATAAGGTTTGTACATTTTTTGGTCTTCTCCTTCTATTTCTGACATTCCTACCACTAAAACTCCACTTGTATATAGTTTTACTCCTGCTACGCTTCCTACTGGTATTACTTTTGTTTTTGGTAATATATCTACATTTACCTCTTTTAATGGAATTGAGTCTAATAAACTTAGTTCAAGTTTTGCTATTCCTGCTTTTGCTGTAATTGAATTTCCTTGAGCTGATACAGCTTCTATTGTTGCTTCATTTCTTTTATTGTTTATTTGCATACCATATAACATTCGAAATTTAATATTTTCTCCTTCAAATAATGTAATATGTTCTGGTATTGCATCAATTGTTAGTATATATATGAATAAAATAAGCAAAATAAAAATAGGTATTGCCATTTTTAAAAATCTTTTCATACAATCACCTTTATTAGTATTCCTGATTTATAAAAATTAATACCTATTTTATTTTAAAATGCATTTTCAACACGATATTGTCCGTATCTTTCTCGACCTAATGCTGTATAATATACTTTAGCTAATGTATTATTTTCTCCTAGTATCTCCTTTTTAGTTCTATCATCAACTTCTTTTTGCTCTACTAAGCAATGATAACAAGCTAATGCTTTTCTTGGATAATAATATTGTGTTCTAAGCATTTCTTCTCCTGTATTTTCGTCTGTATCTATAAATCCCATTGTTTTTACCATATAATCTATATTAAAATGTGCACCTGTTATTTGAAGATGATTATTAGCTGTATCTTGCAATTTTAGTCCTTCTACTCTATGATATTCATAATTATCACTTTCATCCTTTGTCTCTATATAAATTGAATTTTCTGAAACAAATTCTTCATTTTGGCTGTTATTTATTACAGCATATCCATTATATATTTTACTTCCAATATTTAAACCTTGTAAAAAGCTAATTATTCCTATGTTTCCTGTTAATCTATCCCATTCTTCGTCTCTTAGTTTTGGCATTTCAAAACTTGTTGATGTAGTAGCTTTGCTATGAAAATTTGATATTGCAACTGCTAAATTTTTTTCTATACAATATTTTATTACACTTATTCTATGTGTATTAAAATCTGAATCTGAATCTTCGATTGAATGAGTAGCACCCGGACTGCCTGTTAATTCAGCAAATATTTTTATATTTGGATCTGCTACTTGATAATCTTTATAAATATCTTGACTCCCATTAAATATTTTTTGGTTTCCACTTTCGTCAACTGCATCTCCTATTGTTAAATCAGCTAGTCCACTATATGTTTCAGTAATCGCTTTTTTTAAATTTAACGCTTGTTTATAATATTCTTGTGCATTTGTATTATTAGTTATGTAGTTTATTTTATCTTGCATTGTTGTTTCTGCTGTTTCTTTTACTCCTGGCACAAGGCTAGTTTCTTCCAACACACCATTTGATGCTAATCTATATATACTATTATTATCAGTATCTACATAATATTTTACTCCATTTATCTTACGATATGGTAATTCTGTTGCTTTACCTTTAAATATTACTGTCTCTTTTAGGTTTTGTTCTGCCTCTATTTTATTTCCCCTGTAATAAATTCCATCTGGCTTTTCTTCAAGATTAGTAAGTAAATATCCACTTAATTCAATAGTTTTACCATTATACTTTCCTGAAATTGTTACATAACTATCTAATGAATATGTAATAACAACATCTATATTTCCTTTTTTATACCTACAACTATAATATACATAAGGTTTTAAATCATATATTGTACCTTCTTCATACTTAATCCCTGCTTTAGCTCCTTCTGCTGGCGCTTTCTCTGCATTTTCAAATGGAGCATAGATATAATAGCCATCATATAATGTATATACTAATGCTGGTATATGGTCTTGCAAAGATGCTTTGTTATATCCATACATTGAAAATTTAGACTCAACTGCATAAAAAAAAGCATTAACAGAAGCCTGAATATCTCTTATTTTTGAATCTGCCAAAGTAGATGTTGCACTTTTTACTGTGTTTAATTGAAATGCTTGAATTGCCTCATATGTTGCTTCTTTTAGTTTCATATCATATGATAATTGCATTTCTATTGTTTCCATATTAGCAGAAACATATGATGTTAAAACTATCGATATTGGTAAAATTATTACAATAAAAATAATTGCTAAATTCTGTAATTTCATAATATTATTTCCTTTTTTTATAATTTAAAAGCTTGTAATTATAGTATTACAAGCTTCCTTAATTTTAATTTCCTGTAGATTCTGTCATACACATAGCACTTGCTTCAGCAGTAATATTTGAAACATTTTTTCCTAGTATTGTATAGAAAAAGCTTCCTACTTGTTGTCCAAAAGAAAGGCTTGCATTTTTAAACCTCCAAATTGTCCTATATCCAGGACTCAATTTAAATGGTTTAACTTCTTCCCCTTCAAACATATATCCATAAACTTGACTACCATAAATCGTATAATACCATGTTCCATCTACTTTATCTCTTTCTACTTGAACGCCCTTCTTTTCTGGGTTATCGTCTTTTACTTGTATTATGACTTCTAAATCTCCTAAAATTCCTGTTGATGCTATTGTTGCCTCAGTTTCTGAATATAACTCTGGCGTAATCTTTCCAGTCATAGCAGCAGTATCTGCTGCCTTTTCTAATGCCACTTGAATTGTTTGCTGTGCCATATCATCTGTCCTATCTGCTATTGTCATTATTGGGAAAATGAACATAATTCCAACTGATACAAAAATTACTATAACTATCATAAAGCTATCACCAATCTCTCCTCTTTCTGAGAATATTTGCGATCTTAAGTTTTGAATAAATGTTATTACTCGATTTTTCATTTTTCCTCCTCCTTTTTATATTAAGCTATCTCATTGACTTCATATTTTATTACTCTTTTTACTTCTTCATTGGCATCAGATTCTTTTTCTATTCTATATTCTCCTGCTTTTTCTATAATTGCAACTCCACTTTTCAAGCGTTCATATAGAGATTTGCTTGGTAACTTAATTTTATCTCCATAATATTCTTTCCAATCTTCATCATTAGCATCTGTTCCATAAAGTATTGCTTTTAAAAATATGTTTTTGCCTTCAGGTGAATCCTCTAAATAATTGTTTTCTTTTCCTACTCTAATAACTTGTTCATCATCTGTTTCGTCAGTACTTGATGTTGCCAATACTGTAAAAATTGGTTCTTTATTTTCTGTATGAAAAATAAATTCAACTTCATATCCTTCGTTAAATACTCTTTTTAATGTTGGAATCACTGATTCAATTCCTACTTTTCTTATTGATTCATCTTCAGATGCTCTATAATACATGTCTCCATCTATGTATGTAGTTTCCCTATCTAGATTTGCCATAACCGTATCAGCTGTTTCTCTAGCATGTCCAAACGCATTGATACTAACAGAAAGTGCAATTATAAACATCAATACGGCACCAGCCATTTTTAATGCTTCAGTAGCGTTTTCCATTAGTAATCACCTCCATTTTGTCTTTGAAAAAACGTAATACCCCTTAATCTCCTTTAAACACACCTGATATTGTAATTACATCTACTCTGTTTCCTGGTCCGCCATAGCTAAGAGACACCGTATATGTGTTGTTGTTTACAATTTCACTTGTACTTGGGTTATTGACCCCGGCGTCTCCTGCTGTATTTCCGCCACTATTTGTTTTTGTTTTTACAAATTTAACCTTTACTTCTATTTCATCATTATCTGTTGACTCTGAATTTGTTGCTAATACCTCTTGTATTAGAGCTTTTACCATTGTTCCTTTTCTTTTTCCTTCATATTTTACAAATTTATCATTGAATGCTGAAACTTGTGCTTCTGTCATTCCACTTCCTGTTACAACATCTTGTGACTGTGTGAATATCATTATTCCTAATGAAATCAATAAAATTGATAATAAAATTGCTCCTGCAATTATCAATGCTTTTGATGCATTCTCCATTTTTTATTCCTCCTCATAACTTTATAATAAAAACTAATCAACTGTAATATTCGTTTCAGTGCCTGCTTCACGAATGGTAATTGATTTAATTCTACCTTTACTTGTACCTGCTTCATCCTTTTCTGCATAATTCATCGTTATGTCATATGAATTATTATTTTTAATATTTTCTGTTGTTTTTGGCTCCGTCCCATTTACCAATACCTTAATTCCGTCATTTTCTGCTTCATTTGCATTTGTTGCCATTACATCTTGAATTAAAGATTTTACTAAGGTTCCTTTTTTAGTTCCTTCATATTTTAAAAACTTTTGATTAAATGAAGAAACTTGTGCTTCTGTCATTCCACTTCCTGTTACAACATCTTGTGCTTGTGTAAAAATCATTATTCCTAATGATATTAATAAAATTGATAATAGGATTGCTCCTGCAATTATTAATGCTTTTGATGCATTCTCCATAATTTTTTCCTCCTTTGTTTATTTATATTAAAAATTAATAACTAAGATATTGTGACTTGTTCAAATAACAAGCTTTTTACTAATTTAGTGCTTTCGTGATATTTAATATCAATACATTTAAATTGTATATTATTATAGTATTTCAAAAAATTTTGTATTCCGCTATTTGCAAATAATTCCATTGGATATATTGTATCATTATCATCTATCATTTTTATATTGATTTTTATTGAGTTAGTTGAATTTTCTATATATAAATTGTTATTGTCTTTTTCGACATTATTTTTATAATTATTATCCATTGCTTTATTTATAACTGTAGCTATTTCTGCTCCATATACTTGTCTTTGATAATAGCTTTCAAATAGTTGATTTTGTTGTATTGCCAAACGTTCATTTGATTTATTTATTATATATAAATAACTAATCATACAAACTATTACGATAATTAGTGCAAAAAATATTGCTATTTTTTTCATTTTACTCCCTTCTATTATAACACTAAAAACTTTTTTTTTCAAGTATTTTTTCGTTTTTTTGACTTTTTTAGCCCATTCTTGTAAATGTTATTTTTTGAACTCTACCATTACTATTATTTTCTATCTTACATTTATATTTAGGCAGTTCTCGATGTTCCTCATTAATGTAATTTCTATCGTAGATAATTAATTTTTCAAGATCTTCTGCCTTCGCATCTTGTTCAGCATTATTTACATTTCTTGGAGCTGTAGAATTTGTTATAATGTGAACTTCAATTTTATTTTCACTTTCATCATTTTTTGCATTATTATCTTTTGCAAGATTTACAACTGTTAAAATATCATATATAGTTATGTCTTCACGGTCTGCATATACTGTAAATTGTGTATTAAATTGTACTAATTGTTGCTCTGCATTTTGTTCTTGGATTTCTCTAACTTGTCCGTGAAAATGTTGCATATAGATAAGTAGCTAAGCTAAGTATCATTACTCCTATTAGAATTTCAGCAGCTATTAGTAATGCTTTTGATGCATTCTCCATATTTCACCTCTATTATTTTACAAATTCAAAAGATAAGCTTTTTACTTGTCCTTTTCCTTCTTCCTCATTAGGATAATATTGGTCACTTGTACACATAAAAGTTGATGTTTTGAAATTTGCAAACTCTGATTCTGTATCGATTATTTTAAAATCTTTGTCATTTATTAAAATATCTTCTAATTCTTTTAATTTTCCAATAATTTTTTTGCCCAAAACTGTCTCCATAGATTTTCCTTCTTGCTTAATTCTTTCTATATCATTGTTTGTATCAGTCTTACATTTTTCTGGAGTATAATATTTTTTTAAACTTTCTTCATTTGATGCTAATGTACTTAACTCTTTTCGACCATAATCCTCTTCATTTCTTCTTTGTGTATTTATAATATTCATTATTCCAGTAGTTACATTTTCTCTCTTTAATTCATATTTTGCAGTATTAAATAGATATCGTGCTGCGTGTTTTTCATTAAATCCTGTTAAATCAATATAAATTGTAATGTCCTTATCATAATTTATTTCTCCTACTTGCCTTTCAACTTTTTGTTTTTTAGTATAATAATCGGCAACACTATTTAGTAAACTTATAAGTTCTACACCTTTTACATCATCTCTAACATATTGTGTAAATTGTTCATTAAATTTTGCTAATTCAGTAGCACTTGCAAGTTCTGTTGATGAAGACTTATAATCTGATATGTTATTTATTGTTAATACAAATAATGATATAGTTATAATTGCTATTAATACAGTGCCTGCAAGTAGTAAAGCTTTTGATGCATTTTCCATCTACTGTCTCCTTTCCTAGAAATTAGAAGATGACATTGAAGAGAATGAAGTTGACATACTAGTTAATC
The DNA here is from genome assembly GCA_947627605.1 of uncultured Clostridia bacterium. Lineage (GTDB taxonomy): Bacteria > Bacillota > Clostridia > TANB77 > CAG-508 > CAG-269. The sequence goes on along the minus strand of CANQWU010000007.1, from coordinate 18,610 downwards.
CTATAAATACAAGTGGAACAATTAAGTATCCAACAAATAAGCAAATCATAGGTGCAAAACCAATTCCTTTTCCTATCATACCTTTACGTTTTATTAGTCTTTCATTTGATTCTTTTCTCTTTTCTCTGTAATAATCTCTTTCTGAATCTAATTCATCAAATGCATCTCGAATTGGTATTTTTTCTACTGCTGCTTGTAGACTTTCTACAATTCTAATCATTGGTTGATATGTCATATCATTTTTTAAATCTTCTAATGCTTCCCAAGGTCCTGATTCATAGTTGTTTACACATCTAGTAATTGGCTCATAAAAGATATCAGAATATCTTTCTAGCCATTCAAGTATAATTTCTACATTTACTCTTTCAATACGCATTAGCATTAATATAATTGTTTGGAATTGCATTACTTCGTCTTCCATTTCTAATTCACGCATTTTTTGTTGGAAATATAATATCCAAATTGGACCCATATATCCTACAATCGCAAATACAAATGATAACAAGAATTCAAACCATTGCATATATTCACTATTGATTGTTTTTAATTTTTCAAATATTCTGTTTGCCGCAGTTTCTATTTCTTCTGGTGTAGCTCCTTCGTAATATTCTGATTTTTCTACTGCCTTTTGTATTTCTTCAACTTTTACGTCTAAATCTCCTTTAAATTTGTCCAAAAATGTATTGTCTTGCTCTGTTATTTCCATTGCTTGCTTTTTTTGCTTATCTGAAAGTCCTCCAATCAGATCATAATCTGTAGTCGGCTCTGTATATACAAATTGAATAGCTACACGGTGTAGTTGCATAAATACTATTAGTGAACATATGAATACCACTATCATTGCTGTAATTCTATTAATATATAGCCATTCAATTTTTAAATGCGAAGCTGCATCTTTTAATAGTTTTTGAATCTTTCTATATTCTTTTGATCCATCTTTTGGTATAAATAAATCTATAATTTTTTTAACTATTGGTTTTTTATATAATTTGGCTTGCCATGGATTTTCTGTTGTATGTGAATTTCCATTGGTTGATCCATTATCTTTTAGTTTTCTAACAAGAATGTATGAAATAAATGTAATTAATAATATTCCTATTTGCACTATTGTACCTGGTTTTCCCACATACCAACTTTCAACAAATGAAAAGTTAGATATTGCCCAACTTTTTAATGGTTCTAGCAATAAAACTGGTGCAATAGAAATAAGTGACAAACTTTGAAATACATAATTTAATTTATCTCTTTTCAAAATTTCTAGTTGCATCTCTTGTGTAATATTATCTACATTTTTTAAGTACAAAGATGCTCCATCTACTTTTCTATCTCCAAATTCTTTAGTTAAATATGATACTCCTGCAAATTCTTTTAAATAGCTATTTGGTGCGACATCATAATATTTCTCTAGTTCTGTTTCTGGATCTTCTGAAATCAAAATTTCATAAATTTTTTCACCTTGTCTTGATATATCTTTTTCATCGTCTTGTGAAACTTGATAAATTGCCTCTTCTACCATATTAAATTCATGATAAGCATGACGAATTTCAGAGAAGAAATCAATTTGCTCTTTTAATAGTTTATCATCTATTTTGTCAACAGATCCATCTATTAACGTGTCTGTCATAAATAATTCAAATATTAATAAAATAAACATTATTAAATAATTTGTGCGTGTTAAGATTATTGTCAATACTACAATTGGTAATAGAATAACAAGTGCCCTTGTCATTACTCTTGATGCATCACGTCTTGTTATATATTCATCATCAATGTTAATAATTTCTAGTCTTCTTCTTAATTTTAATATATATCTTTTTATAAATGGTATTTTATTATATGTAATATATAATTTTTGATATAATATCTCTGCTGAAAAATTGCTTGCTTTTGTACCTTTTTGTAAATTTTGTATTTTTTTGTATTCCGAATTTTTCATTTTCTTAGAGATAAAATAATATGCTATTATAATTAAGAAAAATAGTCCTCCTGTCACACCCATTATGATAAAAATTATGTCATTTGACACCTGTTTTCACCTCCAAGCTATACTGTTGTTTTCTTTACTTTTTTAGCTTTTTTCCAATGTCTTTCTATAAATCTGTCAAAGTCTTCTCTGTCTGTGTCATCCATATTGTTACGCATTTGTGTAATGTTTTCATCTGTAATAGGATTTGTAATAATGTACTCCCCATCTACATATTCTAAAACATTACGATATAAGTATAATTGTTTATCTGTTGTTTTTGTAAAATAATGTGTTGCATTGTCAAAAAATTTATCAAATTTTCCTTCCAATGTTTTTTCTTTTCTATGATCAAAAGTATATTCATTTTTGTCTTCTACTGGAATACATTCTGTAATTCTTTCTACATAACGTTTTCCTCTAAAATCTTTTTGTAAATGAATATCGAAATTTAATACTTGTACAACTTGCTCTTCTGCTGTTTTTTCTGATTTAAATACACCTGTTCTAAGCATAGAGTTTCTTAAAGCTGTTACCAAGTTTGGAAATGTTTTTGCGTGGTGTGTAAATAATGTAAACTTTGAAGCAACTTGGGCTGCTTGTATCATCCAAGATGCTACGGGGTCTGTTGCAACCTCTCCGGATTATATTTACAGAACCATCAGTTTTCTTTTGAACATCTAGACCTTCTTGTCCTGAAATAGTATCTGTCTCACGGAATGTTAAAATATTTCTTGTTGGATAGATTTTTCTTAAGTGCAACTCGAATGCAGTTTCTTGAACCCTTATGTTCATTGTTTCATATATATTTTCAATCATTCCCATTAGCATTGTTGTTTTACCACAACCTTGCTCACCAGTGATTGAAATAATTCTGGCACCTTTTACTAGATATTTAAGTAATTCAATAGATTCTTCATAGCCTGGTTCACCTTTAAACCATTGCTCTAGTGTTGAACGTTTAACATCGAATTTTCTTACAAAGAATGCCCATGTTTCTGAGAAACTTGGTCTTACAACAACTACACGAGAACCATCTTTCATTTCATTGATTTTATAACCATTTGTGTCTGATAATTGTCCTGGATTGTTGTATTTATATATATTTTGACATACTCTTTTCAATTCTGCTTCCGTTCCAAATGATAAAAATGCTAAACGAATTGACTTACCTTGGAAAAATATCCAGATACTATCACATGCTCTTGGAACTTTATGTTCTGCTACTTGGTTTAAGTAATCTCCACCATCAGTTTGTGCAACTTGGCTTAAAAAGCTTTCTGGTAAACCTGAAACACCACCTGATACACCATCTATATTCATATCTCTTACTTCATCTATAGAGCTATATCCTTTGTAGTGTTGATAAATACGTTGAACGACAACAGATAATTTGTCTTGGAAAGATAATTGAACATTTTCTTTCTCATAAATATCTGATATTTCTTGTGGTGTAATTACATATGATGGTTTTGTATCTCCTTCAACATATTTTAACTCTGCTAAATTATATTTTTTTATTAATTCTGTTAATGCTTCATATCCAAAATCTTTTTTATATAGATAAATTAAAATGTCAAACTTATCTTGTGCTGTTAATAGTGAAGGTACATCAAATGGAATTGCTTTTGAAATATTTGTTTCATCAACTCCATATTCAGTAGAAAGCAAATCATATATAAGTTCCTTTACATATTTTTTATCATTTACATCTCCATATGTACACCCTTTTAATGCCTTTTTTAACTCATACTTTTTGTTTTTTCTTCTTTTTAATTCTTCTTCTGAAAGACCAATATCATAAAGATTGACTTTTGTAATTTCATCTAGTCTTTTTTTAACAAAGTTTTTCATTGTATCCAAAGTATAAGTTTTGTCATCGACATTTAAGGTGTCTTCTGCTTCTTGTGTCTTTTGCTTTTTGATGTAATAATAAATTGTAAGTCCTGCGACAACAACAACTACTATAGTTAATAAAATATTTGTAATTGTCATTTGTTTTGCCCCTTTCTATAAGATATTTGCTTGTATTTCTTGTAATCTATAAATAATATTCTCTGTTGCTCTTTTGACTTCTTGTATGAAGAATGCATTTCTATCATCTTGATCATAGAATTTTTTAAAACGTAGAAATAAAGCTGGTACTTGTGCTTCTTCTGATGCTTCAAAAAATAAAGTATTATATGGTATTGTTAATATTTGATTTTTTTCTTTTAAAAATCTTGATATGTTTTTAGAATTATATTTTGAATATTTATCATATCTTCCTATTAGTAATAGTGTTTTAGGAGATTTTAGTAATGGATTCGTTTCTTTTGTTTCTTGAAATTTTTTGATTGATGATAGTCTTTGGTTTAAATTCAAAATTATAACATCTGATTGTTTTAAAATCTGTTCTCTAATATCCTCTGGTACATTATAATCTAAATCTACAAACACTCTATCATAATAGTGGCTTGCTGCTTCGATAATATTAGGATATAAACCAAATAAGCGCATATTTTCTGATTTCATTGCTTCAGTATCATATCGTGCATCTTGATTTCCTAATAATATTTCTAGTCTATCTGTAAGTACAACTTTTGTATAATTTGTAATAATCTCAGGAGTAATTTTGTTACTCCTAAACATTTTACCCAAACCTTTAATTCCATTTTCAGTTTCTAAAGCTTTTGTATTTGGTCCAAATATTCCTAAATTAAGTTTTGCTTTTTTATTTTCTTCCCAAAAGCAAGCATCTAATCTATCTTTTTTATCTGTTGTAGAAATTACTAATATTCTGTTATTATGTTCTATAGCCATATGTGTAGCAATTGCAGCTAAAGACATAGTTTTGCCTGTTTCTGTATTTTCATTATTCCAAAATGTTATAACTGACATAGTTATACTCCTTTTTCTATTGTTTTTATTGCTTTTCTAATTGCACTTTCGCTTTTGTCTCCTAATATTATATTAGAAATAGCAATTAGTCCTTCTTTATATTGTGTACTTAATTTCTTTAGTTTTATCTTTTCCACTCTTTGATTTTCCATTAATACTGTTAAATCGCCATTTTCCAATGGAAAATATATTTTATATTCGCTCCATATCATTTTCATTCCTTGTGACAAGAAATTCAAGTATTCTTCTTCTTCACTAAGTACTTCTTTTGAAAACAATATTTTTATTAAGTCCATTGGTTTTTTCATAGTTTTTAATATTTCAAGCCCTTTTTTTAATGAATACACGTCAAAGGCTGTTACAAAAAAGTTTTTCTTTGCATTTTCTAGTTGGAATTCTTCTATTCTTTCAGTTGCATCTGCATCTACTATTACAATATCATATGGAAGTTCTTCTGTTATACTAAGATATTGTTTTATTTGTTCTAAGTTTTTAAAACCTACTGCTACATCTATATCTTCAAAATTTGTCACATATGAAATAGTAGGATTTATAAATGGTACAACATATTTTGCTTTTTGGTTGACCGTTGAATCAATCATAAGCACTTTTTTGCCCATAACTGTTAATATCTTTGATACATTTAATAATAAGTCTGTTTTATCATATACCCCTATAAAGCCTATTGTTTCCATATTTTCCCCTCTTTCGTTTTTACTCTCCAGATGATAGTTCATCTAGATATCTTTGTCTTTCTTCTTGTGTTTTTGTTATGCTTTCTTGAATTTTAGATTGTACTAATTCTTCAGATCCTTCTAAATTATTTTGAATGTTTTGGTTAATTCTATCTCTTTGATTTTGATTGTAACGATTTCTTAATGCTTGCATCCACTCTTGTAATATATTTGGATTTGCTTCCATTAGTCTTCCAACTTCTGTATTAACTGGATATGTTGGTGTAGCTGCTGCTTGTATTCCTGGTTCTGTATATATAGTTGCATATAATTTTGAGCCTTCTATTTTAAATGCATCCATAATTGCACTGCTCATTGATAAAATTTCTATTTCTGATAAGTTCATCCAAATTGTTTCATCTGAGTCTGAGTCTCCTACAGTTGGAATTGTAACTTCTTTCTTTGATAAAACAATATAGTCTTCTCCTGATGGCATACTAAGTCTTATATCAATATAGTCACCTGTCTGAAGTTGTGTTGGTAATACAATAACATTGTATTCTTGTTTTCTAACATCATTAGATGTTGTATTATTTCCTTTTGTAATAAATTCCCTCGTCAAAATAGTATTTGCATTCATTGATACTTTTGCAAGTACAGGAATTGTATTTAATTCAATATATCTTTTCTCATTATTTTCTTCAATGTAATAGTTAACTTGTCCTTCTGAGCCAAGTACATCTTCTGTTTTTAGTTGATATGATTTCCCATTTATTGTTATGTATAAAGTTTGTTCTCCATTTTCCATTTTACTAGAAACTGTATTTCCTTCTTTATCTTGTAATGAGTAATTATCTAATGTTTCTGTATCTCCTATTGCATTATTTGGAATCATTGTTGAATATACTTGTTTTGGAGTTAACATATCTGATGTTATAATCTGACCAGATTTTACGTCTTCATTTAATAAATATATCGTTGTTTGTAGCTTTTTATCTGCTGCTTCCTTATCTTGATAATTTTTTAATTGTAAAAATAAAAATGCAATAATTGCTCCTGTTATAATTAACATTAAAAGCATTCCTAGTATAAATGAATTTCTTGCTTTTCTTTGTAATGGATTACTTGCCATGACAAAATTCCTCCTTTAAATCTCTGTTTTATTATTTTTGTCTCTATTTTATTTTATCTCATAAACATACAAAAATCAACAGATTTTTCTGTTGTCACAAAAAGTTCATATTGCTGTAATATTTTTGTAATATTTATCTTTGTTATTTAAAAATTTGAAATTATTTCCTGTTTAATTTCTTAAATTTTGCAAATGATAGTATTAGAAAAAGCAAATGTTTTTTTCTAGAAATTTATATTTGCAGGAGGTGAAATAAAATGGCAAACAATAGTAACAAGAAATTAGTTCCAGAAGCTATGTCAGCTTTAGACAAATTCAAATATGAAGTTGCTTCAGAAGTTGGTGTAACATTAAAAGATGGATACAACGGTGACCTTTCTTCAAAAGATGCTGGAAAAATCGGTGGTAACATGGTTAGAAAAATGATTCAACAAGTAGAAAGCCAAATGAAATAGTTTTAACTACGTTTATTTGATATAGACTGTGCAGGAAGTTAAATTTTGTTTTTATTACATAATAAAGGCAGGATTTGATTTCCTGCCTTTATTATTCCATTATTTCTTTGATTAATATTTATAATCTATCCATTTTTTGTATTATTTAATAACACTAGAAACTGGGATTATATAATTATTTCCATCTAATTTCATTAATTTATCGTATAAACAAATAATCCCACCTTGACCTATTTTCATATTTGTTTTTTCAAGATATTTAAAATTTTTCATCATATCTTTTCTAGGGTTTGCTGTCTTTTTTATTTCTAAAGGATATAATGTGTTGTTTTTAAACATAATTAAATCAATTTCTTCTGTTTCCTTATTTCTAAAATGTGATATTTCTAAGCGTGCTCCTTTGTTATCATAAGATTTTATAAGTTCAGAAATAACATATGATTCAAAAAAATGTCCTGACAAATCACTTAATTGTAATGTTTTAGCACTTTCCCAATTAGCTAAATAACATGCTAATCCTAAATCCATAAATATTATTTTAGGCATATGAGTAAGCCTTTTTATTTTATTGGATGAATATGGTTCTAATAAATATACAAGCCCTGTGCTTACTAATATTGAAAACCAATCTTTAATTGTATTTACTGAAACACCTACATCATTTGCAATATCAGAATAGTTTAGAGTTGTACCAGTTCTTATAGCAACATCTCTCATAAATTTTTTAAATGCCTCTACATTGCCTATATTTTTTATCTTTTTAATGTCCTTTTCTATATATGTATTGATATATGAGTAATAAAAATCATTTCTATCCATATTTTCTATATCATATAGTTCAGGCATTCCTCCGTTAAAAATTCTTTCAAATATTTCATTTACATCTATATATTCATGTTGTTTTAGATTATCTGGGTCAAAAACTTCTTTTTTTGTATTTCTTACAATTTCACTATAAGTAAAACTGTTCATTTTAACTATTCCAGCTCTACCTGCAAGTGATTCTGTAACATTTTTCATAAGGTCAAATAATTGAGATCCTGATAACCAATATTGACCTCTTATTTTATCTTTATCTACTTTCATCTTTATATATGGAAATAACTCCGGAGCATATTGCACTTCATCAATAAAGAGTGGTGTAGGATATGAATCTAAAAATATCTTTGGGTTTTCCTTTGCTTCTTTTCTTAAAATTTCATCATCTAATGAAACTTTTGTCATATTTTCTGGCATTACACTTTCGAGCAAAGTAGTTTTTCCTACTTGCCTTGGTCCTGTCACCACTAATACTCTAAATGTATCATTGATTTTTTTTATTCTTTCTTTAACTTCTCTTTCATACATTTTTCAATTCCTCCATAAAAAATATATTTATTTATATTTTAAAATTTTATTGCAAAAAAGTCAATAGTTTTACTGCAAAAAAGTCAAATATTTTATTGCAAATTAGTCAAAAAAATATCCTCTTACGAATTTTTTTGATTTCCAACTTTTTTCGTAATAGAATATTTTATTTATGTATTTTTATAATTCTTCAAAGCATTGATCATACTATGTTTAATAAGGGCAATTACCTTCAAATATTTTTTTGACAGCTAGTGAAGTTGGTGTAACATTAAAAGACGGATACAACGGTGACCTTTCTTCAAAAGATGCTGGAAAAATCGGTGGTAACATGGTTAGAAAAATGATTCAACAAGTAGAAAGCCAAATGAAATAGTTTTAACTACGTTTATTTGATATAGACTGTGCAGGAAGTTAAATTTTGTTTTTATTACATAATAAAGGCAGGATTTGATTTTCTGCCTTTATTATTCTATTACTTCTTTTACACATCGATTTTCAACTATATCTTTTTTTCGATATATTGATAAAATTAAAGATAAACTAAGAATATTCATAATTAGATTTACTCCACCATATGATACAAATGGTAAATTGAAATTAGTCTCCAGCCATAAATTTAAATTCATTAAAATATTAAATATACTTTGCAATATAAACATACTTCCGATTCCTATTGTTAACATTTTACCATAACTATCTTTAAGTTTTATATAATTCATTACAAGCTTAAAACTAAAAAGCAAAACAGATATTGCAATTCCTAAGCTTGCTGCCCAGCCATAATGTGCCAAAATTGATATAAATGCAAAATTTGTTCCCTCATCAAAAAGTTCTATTGCATCACTCATATTTTCTGCTTCTCCAAATATCTTTGCTGAATTTATTATTTGTTTTCTATTTACTCCTAGCCATCCCACTCCTTGTGGATCTAATTCCGGATTAAATGAATTTTGTATCCTATTAAAAAGTCCAACTCTATTATATGGTGTAAGTATTAACATTACTCCTATTATTGGGACAATCCATAATATAGCAATATATTTTTTGTTTTTTAGTTTTATACTTGCCATTATCATATATGTTAAAAATAGAATAAAAGCAGAGGTTACTGATGGTATTTCCATTAAAATTACAAGTGATATAATACTTAAAACAATTATTTTTACTACATTCATATTTATGTTTTTTCCATATATTTGCATTTTTACTTTATTTTCTTTATCTATATTTTGTAAAAATCCTGCAAATGCAATTATATATAAAGGCACTGCAATTGCGGTAGGTGAAAACGTAATATATCCTATTGAAAGATGCGGGATTCCATTTATCATAATCCCTTTTAAAAATGTAAAAACTATACTAAATGTTGCAATTATATAAATTATTCCTGCACATTTATTTAATTTTTTGTAATCTACAAAATATATTGCCAAACTTATTATTACTCCAATTATTAAGAAAAATATAAATTTCATAGTGGATGGTACAATATGTTCACTTCTAATGATTGATACTACTAGTCCAAAGCTAATTAGAATAACTGCTAGTACAACTAATTTCCAATCTAGCTTCGGCTTATGTATTTTATTCAATTGCTTCCCTATTTCTTCTGCATCTCCCATTTCAGTAATTGCCTTTTCTTCTGCTAGTTTTTCTTCCATTCCTTCTTTTAAAAATTCTTCTTTTGCATCTTCTATATGATTTTTTAGTTCTTCTGCTATGTTTTGCCTTATAGGTTTATATTTTATTTGTTCACATACACCATCAATAAATTCCTTAATTTGCAAATGAAACACCTCCTAAAACCTGATTTATTCCATTGCTAAAATTCTTCCATTCTTCCTTTTTTTCTTTTAATTGTTTTTTTCCCTTTTCTGTAATTGCATAATATTTTCTCTTTTTCGTTGTTGATTCATCCCAATAAGATATGATATATCCATTTTCTTCTAAGCTATGTAATATAGGGTATAAAGTTCCTTCTTTTAATTCAAATACATTTTGTGATTTTTCTTTTAGCTTTTTTATCATTTGATACCCATACATATTGTCACTTTTTAGTAGTTCTAACACAAGCATAGTTGTACTTCCTTTTACTAATTCTTTGTTAAATTTCATATTCTCACTCCTTTTTGTATACCTAGATTTGCTATGTATTTTTATACATTGTATATCTGGGTATATTTTTTGTCAATAGTTTTTTGATATTTTTTATCCAACATTATGTAGATTGTTCTTTTTTTATTGCATTTTCAAGTTGTTTGTGTTATAATATATTCGTAACTAGTAAACTGTTGCTTATTATATAAGGAGGTATACTATGTCATTTTATCATGTAGACGAAAAAGGGTATAAAAAAGACAAGTATGAAAATTATGCATCCAAAGAAGAAGTTGACAAGGCCGTAGCAAATGGTGATTTGCGTCGTTTTGACAATGACAAGTTTGCCTATGACCCCTCTACTGACCAGGAATACTGGGCAGACGGAACAATAAGAAAGTAATAAGCACAGCAAGAGGCAGGATTTTTCCTGCCTCTTCTATTTTTTTATATTTCTTTAAATACCTCTCCTAGTTTTTCATTTATGACTAAATCTGCCATATTATCATAAGGTGTAGCGTCTTTATTTATTAACACCAGATTTTTACCTCTAAAATAGTTAATCAATCCACTTGCTGGATATACTGTTAAAGAAGTACCACCAATTATTAATAAATCTGCATTTTGTATTGCTCTTATTGAATTTTCTAGAGTTTCTTCGTCAAGTCCTTCTTCATATAAAACTACATCTGGTTTTATTATTCCTCCACAATTACATTTTGGTATATCACTACTATAAAAAACATCCTCAGCACTATAAAATTTTTGACATTTCATACAATAATTTCTTAGTACACTTCCATGTAATTCATACACATTTTTAGATCCTGCTTTTTGATGTAATCCATCTATATTTTGCGTTATTATTGCTTTTAATTTTCCTCTTTCTTCTAGTTTTGCTAATTTAAAATGTGTTATATTAGGCTCATATTTTAAGCTATTCATTTTTTCTTTATAAAATTTATAAAATTCTGATGTATTTTCCATAAAAAAGCTATGACTTAATATTGTTTCTGGTGGATATTTATATTTTTGATTATATAATCCATCTTTACTTCTAAAATCTGGAATTCCACTTTCAGTAGAAACTCCAGCTCCTCCAAAAAATACTATGCTACTACTTTCATTTATTAGTTGTTTGAATTTTTCTATTTTATCACTCATATTTTTTCGCCTTCCTTTAAAAGAATCTTATCATAAAAGCAGATAATTTTCAATTTTAATTATCTGCTTTTTTATTTATTTTTCTAAATATGATTCATCTGCTCCTCCAATTATTTCTCCTGTAGTTACATCTACAAATATTGATTTTGTATTATATTTACATAAGTCATCCATATCCAACTCTCCTTGGATATAATGGATACTTACATTCCATACTCTTCTTGCTATATTTTCTTCTTGCTTATATTTTGGATAAAATTCTATTGTACCATCTTCTTTTTCTTGTCCATTTGGATAAGGATATTTACCTCCATTTTGTTCCCAAGCATATATCCATGAATTCATTCCTCTTACTTCTAATTTTGTTGTTACAAAATCAACTTGATTATTAGTTAATGTTTTATCTTTTTGTAAAGCAATCTTTTCCGCTTCTTCTTGTGTAATTACTGTTGGATTGTTTTCAAAAATCACATCTTCATTTGCAATGAACATACTGTCAATTTTTAATTTTCCCTTTTCTATTAAAAAACTTAGCTCTACTCTTTCAAAATAACTAAGTGCCCCATCATAATCTTTGCAATAAGTTACACTCCACTCATCAACTTCTTTATTTTGAAATAAATGTGGCATTTCTTTTATTTCCTTTATTTTATATTCTCCTTGGAGTTCAAACATTTTTAATAGCTTATCTGCTTGCTTTTTAACTTCTTCTTCTGTTATTTCATCAGATGTTATTTTATCATATTCATATTTCAAATCTTTATTTTCAAAATCTACAACTTTTCCATTTTCTGCATTTACTGCTATATGTATTCCTTTATTCAAGTTTGTATTTGTTGTAAAGTAATATACAAGTTCAGCACCCACTATATAATTTTTCTTAAGTTCTTTTGTTACAAATTGTTGCTTTTCATATTCTAAATTTTCTATAAATTTATTTGCTATTTCATTTGCAGTATTTATATCTATTGTTTTTTCTTTATCTTCATTTGATATTTCTTGAGATTTTGCAAATTCTTTTTTCTGATTTTCTATATCATTTTCAAATTCTTCATATGATTCATATTTTTTTGGTTCTTTAAAAATTTTTTGATATGTTACTGTTGCTGCATATCCTACCCCAGCAGTTAAACTTATTGATAATAAAAATACTGCAACCATTTTTAAAATTTTTACTTTTTTCATATTTTCTTCCTTCCTTATATTAGATAAGATAACTTTTAAGTTTTTCTTTTTATCATATTGCTCATCTAAATATTCAACTATTATATTATTTTTCAATTACTTCACCTCCAAAATTCTTTTTTAATTTTTTCATCGTTCTATATAGGTTACTTTTTACAGTTGACTCATTTTGCTCTAATTGTTCTGCTATTTCTTTTAATGTCATATCTAATATAAAATGCATATAGAAAATTTTTGCAATGTTTTTATCTTCTGTTTTTATGTATTTCCAGATGCTTTCTATATTATTTCTAGTTATAAAGTCTGTTTCGATGTCAATTCCGAGCATCTATATCAACTGCAATTTCTTCTTCAGATTTTTCTTGATATATAGAGGTGGTTTTTAATTGATTTTTTAATTTTATGCATTTTTTTATTTTATTTTTAGCTATCCCTATAATAAAAGCTTTCTTATCTTGTATTTTTTTATTTTCCTTTAATGCCCAATAAAAATCCATATATGTTTCTTGTATAATATCATTCACATCATCTAAGTTTGAGCATTTTAAGATAACATATTTTAGTATTAAATTATATGTTTCATCATATACTTGTTCAAATTCTTTTAAGATTTTATGAGTACTCATTTTGTCCTCCTAATATATAAGTTCTTTAAAAACCTGAAAAAGTTTCAATTTTAAAAAAATTGAGTAAGAAACTAAATTCTTACTCAATCAAATTGTTTAATTAAAAAGTAGGAGTTATGCTTCTGGCTCTACTAAGCCATAGTTTTTTCCGTCTTTTAATTTATGTATTGCATTTACCTTTCCTGTTTCTACATTTATGAATACTAGGAAATTATGTGTTGGTTGCTCTTGTAATTTAAGCACTGCATCTTCTGGTAGCATTGGTTTTATTTCATAGTATGATGTTTTAATGATTTCATTTGTAATTTCTTTTTCTTCATTTGTCTCAACTTCCATATTACGAATAGAACCTTCTCTTATCATTTTTTCTTTTCTTGTTTTTGATTTTCTAATTTGTCCTTCAAGAATGTCAATATCTTTATCTATAGATGCATATAAGTCTTTATCTTCTGTTACTGCTCTGAATTTTTCTCCATTTGCTATAACATAAATTTCAGCAATTTGTTCATTTTTTTCTGTTCTTAGAGTAACATCTGCTTCTGCATCTTCAAAATATTTTTCAATTCTATCTAATTTCTTTTCTACGTAATCATTTAGTGCCTCTGTTACCTTTAGTTCTTTACCTGTTATTTTTATTTTCATATAAATCGCTCCTTTCTTCACTCATATTATATATGTTCTTTTGTTTTTTTTCAACATTTTTATAAAAGTTTTAAAATAAATTCTCAATTATATATTCTTTTTCTAATTTTTGGTTAAAATATATTTTACTAATTAATTTAAATTCTTCTAATGCTCCATCTTTTAATTCAAAGGAAAATAACTTTTTAGGTGGTGCTGTTACCACATATTTTATTGCATTTTTGGTGCTTTCTGATATTTGTATACTAGATTTGTCTTGCCTTCCACATGCATCACATTTAAATCCATTATCCTTTATACTAAAAAAAGTTAAATTTTCTTTTGTATTACAATTTGTACATGTTAAAATTCTTGGAGTAAAACCTAATATGCATAATAGTCTCATTTTAAAAATTGAAAGAACTAAGTCTAAATTTTTTTCTGTTTCTGCTATTGTGTATAATGTATTTAAAAGTAGTTGTAAAATATTGTAACAGTTTTCATTCTCTTCTGTTACGTCTAATATTATCTTATCAATATGTATTGCATATTTTAATTTTTCTAAATCTGTTCTAATTTTATAAAACATTTCTATAGTTTCGCATGAATTTATATGATATGTACTTGTCCCTTTATACATTAGATATTCTCCAAAGCAAAACATTTGCGTTCCCGCAAGGAGACTACTATTTGGTTTTCTAGCACCTTTTGCACTACAAGATATTTTTCCAAAATTTGGTGTTAACATTGTTAACATCTTATCATAGTCTCCCATATTGTTTTCAGACAATACAATTCCACTTATTTTTGTTATTGCCATATATCCTCCAAATTTACATTTGTTATTTTTTGTATTTTCTGTATTTCCTCTATATTTGTCCCATTATCTATATTTTTCTCTATTCCTTCAATTTGCTTCAATTCTAAAAAGGTATTTATATCACCTGTATGTTTAAATGCTTCCCATGCAATTTTCTTTATCATGTTTATCATCTCCCTTTTTATCTTGTGCAGTTTTGAACTTTTTATTCTATTTTAATTTGAATTTATCAACAATACTTGGATTGTCTATCCAGTTTTCTTTAACTTTTACCCAAGTTTTTAAATTCACTTTTAGACCAAAATTTTTTTCCATTTCTATTCTAGCTAATCTTCCTATCTTTTTTAACATTTCACCATTTTTTCCTATTATAATACCTTTGTGCGATTCTCTTATACAATATATCGTTGCTTCTATATCGTAAATATCTTCTTTTTGCTTATTTTTTCGCAGTTGCATTTTTTGTACTTCAATATATATTCCATGTGGTACTTCGTCTTGTAATAGGGTTAAAGCTTTTTCTCTAATTGTTTCTTCTGCTAGTTGTCTTAATGTTTGGTCTGTATATTCTTCTATATCATAATATGCAGGTCCTACTTTTAAGTGCTTTTCTATTTCTTCTAAAATTGTTTCTTTGTATTTTGTCTGCAATGCTGAAATTGGTATTACTGCTTCAAAAGAATATTCTTGATTATATTTTTTTATCAATTCTAATAATTCTTCTTTTTTTACTAAATCTATTTTGTTAATTATTAAGATGGTTTTTCTATTTGCCTCTTTTAATTTTTCAATAATCTTTTGGTCTCCTTTTCCTATATCTTTGCTTGTTGCCTCAATTAAAAATAGAATAATGTCTGCATCTTTTAGGCTAGCAAATGATGTTTCTACCATAGTTTCATTTAGTTTATGTTTTGGTTTATGAATTCCTGGTGTATCTGTAAAAATTATTTGTGAAGTTTGTCTATTTACAATTCCCTTTATTGCAGTTCTTGTGGTTTGCACTTTATTTGCAATTGCTGCAACTTTCTCTCCCACTAATAAATTAAGTAGTGTAGATTTCCCTACATTAGTTCTTCCTATAATTGTTACAAAACCAGATTTGAATTCTTCCATCATCTTTTCCTTTCTTATTATACACTATTTTTTTGCTAAATTTGTAGAAATTGAGAACTTATCTAATTTTTATTCAAAAAAACCGATTATTGATGGGACAAATGCCCATTAAAAATCGGTCCCATTTTTTATGCATATGCTTGACGTTTTCTAAAGTTAAGTAAATTTGCAATTTGTTTTTCTGAATTGTCTGCTTTTTTAGCTTTTCTTGCTCTTTCTTGTTCAAGCTGTCTTTTTTGTTTTTCTGCTACTGATTGACAAATTGCTTTTTGATAAGCAAAATGTGTGTCTTGTGCTATTGTGCTCCAATTGTACTGATTTCTTACCTTACTTTTTGCTTTTTTTGCCATATCTGCACATAGTTTATGGTCATATAGAACTTCTAGAATTGAGTCTGCTATTGAGTTTGGATTTCCACAATAAGTTTTCATTCCATTTACTCTATGCTCTACTATTTCATTTAATCCTCCAATGTCTGATACAACTATTGGATTTTCTGATAACATTGCCTCTAATGCTACTATTCCAAATGGTTCATATAGGCTTGGAAATACTGCAACATCTGCTGCTTTATACATTTTTTGTACATCTTTTCCTTGCATATATCCAGCAAAATATACTTTTTCTGAAATTCCTAAATAATTTACTTGTTGTTTTAGTTCTTCTAACATTCCACCTTTTCCACAAATTACTAATTTTGAGTCATTATATCCTTGCAATATTTTTGGCATTGCTGAAATTAGATGTTGAACTCCTTTTTCATAAACTAGTCTTCCCATAAATAGTATTATTTTTTCGTTGTCCATTGCGAATTGTCTTCTGAAGTTATAGTCTCGTTCTATTCCATTATATAGATTTGCATTTACTCCATTTGGTATAACATTTATTTTTTCATATGGTAATCCAAATAATCTTTGTAATTCATTTTTCATATAGTTACTATTTACAATTACTTCAGAAGATTCATATGTTAGCATCCATTCTGTATCATT
The DNA here is from genome assembly GCA_947627605.1 of uncultured Clostridia bacterium. GTDB lineage: Bacteria > Bacillota > Clostridia > TANB77 > CAG-508 > CAG-269. The sequence continues at coordinate 1,538 of CANQWU010000007.1, read as the reverse complement.
TATATATCGTTGTGTTTCGTCATGTATTCCACTGTTTCTTCCTGCCTCTGTTGCATGAATTGTTGATACGATTGGAATATTATATGAATTTTTTAAAGTTTTTGCTGCATTTGCAACTAGCCAATCATGTGCATGTATTACATCAAAATTTCCTTGTTCTGCTATTAATTCATTTGCTTTTGCTATCATTGAAAAATTTAGTTGCATAATCCAATCTATAAAATTGTTTGGATTTATCATATAGTTATCTACTCTGTATACTTTAACGCCTTTATCGTCTTCAAAATATGGTGTATCTCCATCTCTATAAGTAATAACTGTTACTTCGTGTCCATCTTTTAATAGGGTCCTAGATAAGTCATACACAACACGTGATATGCCTCCTACTACTCTTGGTGGGTACTCCCAAGTTAACATCAATATTTTCATTGATATACCCCTTTCTTCATTTTCTTTCGTTTTTTGACATTTTTCTTCTAGTATATTTTATACAAAAATATTTTTTTTGTAAATGCTTTTCAGAAATTTTTTGTAAAAAAATAAATGTAAATACATTTTGCATTTACATTTATATCTATAAATATTTTTATTTAGCTTCTACTGGATATACACTAACTTGCTTTTTATCTCTACCTTTTCTTTCAAATTTAACATTTCCATCAATTAATGCATATAAAGTATCATCGCTACCTTTTCCTACATTAACACCTGGGTGCACATTAGTTCCTCTTTGTCTAATTAAGATATTTCCAGCTAGTACAAATTGTCCATCTGCTCTTTTTACTCCTAGACGTTTTGATTCACTCTCTCTACCGTTGTGGCTACTACCTTGCCCTTTTTTATGTGCCATGTTTTTTCACTCCCTTCAGTTTTTATTGATTTATGCTTGTGCTTTTTGTGTTGTTTTTGTAGCTGTTGCCGTTTTTGCAACTGCTTCTTTTTTTACTGTTGTTTTTGTGTCTGCTTCTTTTTCTTCACTTTTTGTAGTTTCTTTTTTTGCTGTTGCTGTTTTTATTGATGTAATTTCTACTTTTGTATATGGTTGTCTATGTCCTTGTTTTCTTCTATAATTCTTTTTAGCTTTCATTTTGAAAACGATAATTTTTTTACCTTTTCCGTGTGAAATTACTTTTCCTTCTACTTTGATACCTTTTACATATGGAGTTCCTACTTGTACTTTTCCTTCTTCAGATACTAAGATAACTTTATCAAAAGTTACTTTTTTACCTTCCTCTGCATCTAATTTTTCAAAAAGTACAACGTCTCCTTCTGCTACTTTGTATTGTTTTCCACAGCTTTCAATTATTGCGTACATTTTAAAATGCACCTCCTTATTTGTATACTCGCTAATCCTTACATAAGGTAACTAATTATATTAGTATTTTGGCACCTTGACTAAGCGGATTACAGTTTCCTATTTTATCACAATTTTATTCCTTTGTCAACAGTTTTTTCAGTATTTTATGAATAACTTGTGATAAGATCACCCTATGAAATTAACTTATGAAAAGATCACCCTATGATATAATGGAGGTATG
>CANQWU010000006.1 GCA_947627605.1 uncultured Clostridia bacterium | reverse complement strand
CAAAATTTATAGAACTTAAAAAATTATATTGGGATTTTACTGGATTAGATATCAAAATAATAAGTTCTGCTGGAACAGAACTCATAAAAATGGTTTAGTTATTTTTATTGTTAATAGCTTGTAAACAATAAAAAATTTGCTTTGATAATTCTAAAAGAGTTTCTTGTTGTAAATCGTTAAAGCAATTATTTCTAATTATTCTTTCAGCTTCTTCTTTAAAATTATCAAGTAATTTATCAGAATTAGACATTATAATCACCACCTTTAAAAAGCATTATAACATAGGTGAGAAAAAGAAACAATTTATAAGTAAAGGAGGAAGAAAGATGCCAATACCAAAATATGTTTCTGCAGAAGAATATAGTAGACAAAGTGGAATAGGCGTGGAGCAAGTAAAGAAACTATGCAGAAATGGAGAATTAGAACATTATATGACAGAAGGAGGATATTACAAGATAAAAGTAGATAGTGATTCAGTTTCTATAAAAAAATACCAGGAAGTAAAAGATGAAAACATAAGATTAAAAGCGATACTTGAAACAGTATTAAATACAGTAAAGCAAGTATAGAAAGGAGAGTGAAACAAATGAGAAAAATTGACAAAAACAAAGTATATGCATTTATAGGGCGTACAGTAGTTTTTATGAGTATATGGGCAACAGCAGTATTGGGATTTGTTTGGTCCATAGAGAACTGTATAACAATTTATAAGTAGAAGGAGGAAATAGAGAATGGGATACATGAGTGCTGCAGCAAAAGTTTTAAATAAGCAACCAAAGAAAAATAGTAAATCGCATAAAGAAAAAGAAGCAAAAAGAATTGTAATGATGTCTAAAAGGATAGTTTGTGAAAAATGTGGTAAGAACAATACTTTATATAATCTACAAGGACATTATTATTGCAAGGAATGTAAATAAAAGAAAGGAGGAATACATATGTTTTCAAAAACAGTAGTGAAGCAAGGAGAAAAAATAATTCAATTGGAAAAACAAAATACTTTATTATCAACAGAAAACGAATCATATAAAGAAGAAAACAAAGTATTAAGGTATGAACTTGAAGAGTTAAAGCTATTAAAAGACAAAATTGCAAGAATTGTTTTAAATGCAGATAAAAAACAGGAGAATTATTTTGTAACTTTTGAAAAAATAAAAAAAGAACTAGACGTCGGCAAAACATACTAGTTCAAAGAACAAACACATAAATATATGCTCTTTTTAAATTATAGCAAAAAATAATACTAAAATCAATATTTAAAAAGAAAGTTGAGGAAAAATGAAAAAAATTGATCTAAGTAAAAGTTTTCATCCTGTGCCAAAACCTAAAGACAGGATTGTAAAAAGAAATAAGTCACCATCTAAAAAAGAGACTTTAGAAAATAATACTTCAGAAGAGCTTGTATCAGATTTTTGTATTATGCCAAATAGTACAAAGTATAGTACAAAAAAGACAAAGAAATATTGTGAAAGACATGAAGTATTTTTCTCTAAGGCATATAGAAATAAAAGCATAAAAGATGGATTAATTGTATTTTTAACAGAAGAAGATCATCGAGGAACAACTGGAGCTCATGGTAAAGAGCGGAAATAAATTTAATAGGTACCTAAAAAGAACTGCAGAAAAAGCATGGATAGAGTATTACAAAAAGACTAAAGAAGAGTTTATAAAAAGGTATGGAAAAAATTATTTATAAAAATAAGGAGGAACAAAAATGAAAGAAAAAGAAATTTTAGATATTAATGAGTTAGCAGGAGGAGCGGTGCAAGAAGCAATAACCTTTGCTTTAGGAGAAATTTTTGAGAACATAAAAGATCCAAATACGCAAGCAGAAAAAGCAAGAAAATTAAATATTACATTAGAATTGAAACCAGATGAAACAAGACAAATAATAAAAATGAGGACAACTTGTAGAACTGTATTAGTACCTGTTAATAGTATTACAACTCAATTATTATTAGATAGAGATGGTAATAAATTAGTAGCTAAAGAATTATTAAAAAACGATCCAAATCAGATAGATTTTAATGAAATCACACAAGAAAAAAATATTGAAAATAATAATAAAATATTGGAAATGAATAAGGAGGCATAGAGAAATGATAAAAGAAGCAATAGAATTTTTATTAGAATTAAAAAAACCAGAAACAATATTTTCAGGAAATAGGGAATATTCAACAATAGATATTGAACCAATAAAAGAACCAATATGTGAAGAACTTCATGTATATAACTTAAAAAGTTTAGTGGGATATTTAAAAGATGATCCAGATGCTCATAAAGCTGAGACAAAAATTATAAATATCATAGAACCAACAAAAGTTGTAGTAGAAAGTGCTACATTTGGCGATTTTAAGCAAAGAGAAAGATTTATTGTGGCTGATTATTCAGAATTGATACCTAATTTTCTATTGTCACAATATTTAAGTATAGAAGAATTTATAATAATGCTAAAAACAAGATTTATTATGACAGAAGATTTAGAAAAAATAATTAAATTAGTAGGTAATATTCAAGATGAAAATATTACTAATTATAACGATGATGGAATAACACAGAAAGTAGTTACAAAAACAGGAATAGCGAGAGTTGAAGAGACGGCTTTGCCACCAAAGATAAAATTAAAACCATTCAGAACTTTTGCAGAAGTAGAACAGCCAGAATCAGAGTTTCTATTAAGAGGAAAAAAGAATTGTGATGGAATAAAATTTGCTTTATTTGAAGCCGATGGAGGCTTTTGGAAGCAAGAAGCAATAAATAATATTGCAGATTATTTAAAAAATGAATTGGTAGATATCTCTAATACAATAATATTAAATTAAAATATTTTCTAAGGGTAGCAAAAAACTACCCTTAGAAAATACATAAAAGGAGAAAAACTATGGATAATGTAAATTATTATTCTGTAATACCTGCAGATATAAGATATGATAAAGAACTAACTGCAAATGCAAAACTATTATACGGAGAAATAACAGCTTTATGTAATGAAAAGGGAATATGTTGGGCATCAAATAAATATTTTGCAGAATTATATGATGTAAGTAAAGAAACAATTTCAAGATGGATTAATCAATTGGCAAAAAAACAGTATATTTTTGTAAAAATGTTTTATAAAAAAGATAGTAAAGAAGTAGATAAAAGAATTATATCAATTAATCAATTTAAGAATGTTTTACCTATTGATACTGACATCAATACCTATAGTCAAAATTGTCAAGGGGATACTGTATTGACAAAAATAGATATACCCTATCCACAAAATTGTCACGAGGGTGGTGACAAAATCGTCAAAGAGAATATTACAAGTATTAATAATAAAAAAGAAGAAGCGGAAGAAAATTTTTTCGAAAATAAAAATTTAAAAAAAGTTATCGATTTTTATGAAAAAAATATAACAATTATAACACCGTTCGTTGCTCAGGACATGCAAAAATATTTAGAAGAAGGATTGGAAGCAGATCTAATTATAGCATGTATGGAAGAAGCAGTCAGCAGAAATAAAAGAAATTGGAAATATATTGTATCAATATTAAATGATTGCTGCAACAATAAAATAACTACAGCGAAACAATTTGAAATCAAACAAAAAGAATTTAAGTCAGGAAAGAACAATCCAAAAACAAATAAGAAAGAACAAGAGATAAAACCAGAAGAATATGATGAAGTCCAATTTGAAAACGAAGAAGAATACCGAAAGAAATTATTTGAGAAACAGCAGAAAGGATAAAAATATGTATGATGAAGAGGTTGAAAAAACAATTTTATATTATTTAATCTTTGAAGAAGAAGAAACAAAATTAAAACCAGAAGATTTTTACATAACAAAAAATAGACAAATATATAATGCTATTGAAGAACTAAGAAAAAAAAGAGAAGAAGTAAATATATTAAGCATAAAAGATGCAATCAAAGGAAAAGACACAGATATTTTAAAATATATCAGCGAAATTGCAGAGAGCAGGTATGGGAGTAGCTTTGAATATGCATATAAAAAAATAAAAGAATTAAGTAAAAAAAGACAATTAGAAGAATTTAACACAAATTTAAAAACGGAACTAAATGAAGGAATAGAAGATGTAGAAATATACATAGAAAAACAAATAAAAAAACTTATTGAAATAAATGACGAAGAAAAAAAAGAAGAAACATTTCAAGAAGCGGTAGTAGAAACAAGCGAAATTATAGAGCAAAAATATTTACAAAAGGAAAAATACGATAATAAATACACAACAGGAATATTTGATTTAGACGAAGTAACAAACGGTTTGCAAAAAGGAGAATTAACAATAATAGGAGCAAGACCAGGAGTAGGAAAAACAGCATTTGCCTTAAAAATAGCACAAAATATAGCGAGCAAAGGACTAAAAGTGGCTATAGTCAGCTTAGAAATGTCAAAAGTGCAATTAATACAAAGACTAATTGCAAAAGAGGCAAGAATAGATAGTACAAAATTAAAAACAGGAATATTAACAGAGAAAGAAATTGAAAAAATAGCAGAAGCGGAAATATCAGTTTTTAATTTACCGATTTTTATTAGCACTAGAACAAGAAATATCCAAGATGTAGAAATATATGCTAGAAAATTAAAAAACAAAGAAGATATAGGATTACTTATAATTGATTATTTACAACTAATGAAAAGTAAAAATAAATTATATAGCAGAGAGCAAGAAGTATCAGAAATAACAAGAACATTAAAACTTTTAAGCTTGGAATTAAACATCCCAATTATCGCACTATGCCAATTAAATAGAAATGCAGCTAAAAACGAACCAACATTATCGGACTTAAGAGAAAGTGGTGCAATAGAGCAAGATGCAGATAATGTCATATTTTTATACAGCAAAAGTAGTAACGATGAAAAGCCAAAAAGTGTAGAGGATATAGTAATAGATTTACAAAAACAAAGAACAGGAGCACTAACAACAGTCACAGTAAGATTTGATAAGACATGTAATGAATTTATAAACTTAATAAGGAGAAATTGATATGTGTAAAACAATAACAAAGGAAGATATAAAAAAAGCAAACAATTCTGAGAGATGTGAAATTATAATAGCAATAATAAAACGGACAAGCAAAATATAAAACTAATATAAAGGGAGATAAATGAAAGAATACGGAATATATGATTTGAAAGATAACGAACAACTTGTTTATATGGGAAATATAAAAGAAATTGCAAAATATTTAGAATGCAGTACAAATAGTTTAAGATCTTACTTATCACTCAAAAGAAGTAACAAAAGAAGCGGATTATTGAAAAAGAGATATGAAGTTATAGAAATAGAAGAAAATAGTATCGAAGAAAATGAAGAATTTGAAGCTATAATAAAAACATTTGAAATCGATTTACATGAAATAATAATAAAATTTCCACAATACAAAGAAGAAAGAAAAATATTTCAAAGAGATTATTTTCAAGAATTAGATTTTGACGGAGAAGAATGGAAAGAAATAAAAGACTTTAATTATTTAATAAGTAATTATGGAAGAATAAAAAACAAAACAACAAAAAAATTAAAGCAATTAAAATTTCAAATGTATGGTATGCAAGTTATATTATGGCAAAACAGTAAAGGATATACAATTACAATTTCAAGATTGGTAGCAGAAATGTTCATAAGACATGTAGAAGAAAATGAAAGAGTTTCTCATATTAACAACAATATCAGAGATAATTATTATAAAAATTTAAAAATAGTAAGTAAATAAATTTATTTACTTACAAAAAAAGAAAGGAAAATGAATAAATGGAAGAATTAAAAAATATAGGGTATTCCGTTTGGAGAAAATATCCAAAAAAAGAGATAATATTTTTATATGACAAAAAATTAAATACAATAATTAGAGTCAATTTATATTATGGAAATTATAAAAAATATAATAAAAAAACAAAAAAACAAATACCATTTATCTATGATGAATTAAGAGCTTTATGCAAATTGACTGAAAGAAGTTTGAAAAAAGATTAAATGTTAAATTAAAAAGACTTAGCATATAAGGGAAAGAAGAAATGTATATAGAAAAATACGAAAAAAATAAAACGAATAATAAAGATCATGTTGCGACACCAATATGGGTAGTAGAGAATATTTATAATTTAATACATATTGAAAAATATAAAAATATTTGGTTTCCGTTCAATAATTATGATAGTCAGTTCAAATTAAAAGCCGATGAATTGAAACTAAAGTATAAAGCAACTCATATTTTTGATAATTTAGGCAATGATTTTTTTAATACAGAACCGCCTAAAGATTGTGAGCTATTAATCAGCAATCCACCATTTAGTCAACAAAACGAAATTATAAAAAGAAGTTTTGAATTAATAAACAATGATAAAATAAAAGCATTTTGTTTATTATTACCGTTATCAACATTAGAAACAGAAGCTAGAGCTAATATTTATGAAAAATATGTAGATAAATTATCTATATTAATATTTAAAAAAAGAATTAAATTTATTGGTTGCAAAACAAGTTTTAATAAAGGATGTTGTTGGATTTGTTATAATATAGCGACACTAAATAAAAAAATATATTGGATTTAAAGGAAAAAAAGCAATAAATTTAGGATGGATATGAAGTAACAAAATGTAATTGTTGCATAAAAGAAGATGTGTGTAGTATTAAAGAAAAATATTTAAAACAGATAGAAGAAATAAAACAAGTTATACATAATGAGAATATAGAATATTCAATAAAATGTAAAAAATTTATGGCCAAAGTTTAGTTAGAAAAGAGGAATATTAAATGTTAGTATTACCAATAAAAAAGAAATGGTTTGATATGATAAGAAGCGGAGAAAAGAAAGAAGATGGTTAGATGTTAAATAAAGAAGAAAGTCTTGATTTTGAAATATCAGAAGAATCAAAAGAAAAACTGAATGAAATGTTTAAACCATTAAGAGAAGCTTATAGTAGATTTGAAAATGGAAAGGAAACATTAGATGATTTATTAAAATATTATCCTAATTTTAAAATGCAAATTGACCATAATGGCAAAAAAGAAGAATTAGATTTGGTTAAGAAAAAATATTATGAAAAATTGGTAGATATAGTTAATAAGCAATCTAAAATAATAGATGAAATGGCAGAACAATTAGCAGGATTGACAATATGGAATAACGAGAAAGAAGAACCCATAATTTTAGGAGATAAAGAAGAAGTAAAACAATATTTTGAAAAGAAAGTAGAGGAGAAATAATGTTAAAAATAAAAGATGATGCAGATTTGAAAGAGTTAGAAAAGTTTGGATTTGTTTTTATAGATAATTATTATTTATTTTACAATGATTATAAAATATCTGTAATTGAAATAAATGCAGATACTAGAGAATTGATTTTTTTAGGTGATAAAAAAGGTAATATTGTTTTATATGACTTAATAAAAGCAGATTTAGTAGAGGAAAAGTAAATGAAAATAGAAGCAAGTAATGTCACAATAACCATAAATGGAATAGACGAAGAAAATATAGTAAAAGGACTATCAACATTGATAGATATATATGCAGATAGCTTAAAAGAAACTATACAACAACCTGAAATACACGGAACAATAATAAATTGTGAAAGTTTAGCAATAGACAGATGTATAGAAAAAATAAAATCAGTAAGTGATACTTTATCATATTTTTGTGAAAGAGAGGAAAAGTAAATGGATATAGAAACAAAGGAATTAGATTTAAAACTAGAAAAAGGACATGCAGTATGTTTTGATTTTGATGGAGTAATACATAAATATAGCAAAGGTTGGCAAGATGGAAATATATATGATGATTATAATAAAGATGTTTTAGATTTAATGTTATTATTACAAAAATTAGGAATGCCAATATATATATGCTCTACTAGAAAGCCAGAACAAATAACAAGTTGGTGGAATAAACAAGGCTTTTGGGCAGAGGCAATAAAAATAGAAGATGATATTACTTTTTGGAATGATTTAAAATTTATAGGAGTAACGAACAAGAAAATACCAGCACAGCTTTACATAGATGATAGAGCATATAAATATACAGGACAAACTGTAAAACAATTTATTTTAGAAAACTCAGAGGAGGAAAAGTAAATGGGAACTAATTATTATGCAGTAAAAAAGAAACCTAGAATAGTTAAAGTATATGATGAAATACATTTAGGTAAATCAAGTTGGGGTTGGAAATTTTGCTTTCAGGAACAGGAACAATATCACAATTTTGAAGAGTTTAAGGATTTTATATTGAATAATAAAGAATACATTATTAAAGATGAATACGGAAGAAAAATAAAACCACAAGAGTTATTAGATTTGATAGAAGAAAAACAAAAAGAAAATAATCCAGATGATTTTACTTACAATAAAAATATAGGAGGATATAGATTTACAGACTCTGATTTTAGTTAATAGGCTAATTGTTAAGATAAAAGTAAATGATTTTTAGGAGTAGAAATGAAAGAAAAATTTGATTATGTTGGACACCCAGAATGCTCACATAATTGGATACACAATGCAGGAAAACAATGTGAATGGGATAGTCCATCTATGGAAGAAGTAATAAATGGAAAATTGAGAAGAAAAGATAGTAAAAATGTATGTTACTTTTATATATGTACTATGTGTGGAGGAGAATTTTGGAGTTCAGAGAAAATGTTTGATATTCCACATTATAGAGTAAAAGAGAGTAGATGATTTTAAGTAGGAGGGAGTATATCATGAGTAGAATTAGTAAAGAAGAATTTATAAGAATAATAAAAAGACTGGAAGAAACAGAAAAGACTAAAAATGAAATTGACAAAATAATAAAAGAAAGTACAGATTGTATAATATCAGATTTTACAAACGCAAGTAGCCTTATGATATGCCATGAAGATATAGTAATAAGTTTACTAGAAACAATGTTTGACGATAAAGATACGATAAGCTGGTGGATATATGATTTAGAATATGGCAAAAAATACGAAGATGGTTGTATAACTGAAAAAGACGGAACAATTATAGATTTATCTACAACAGAAAAATTATATGATTTTTTAATAAGTGAAAAGTAGGAGGAAATATGAGAGAAATAGAATTTAGAGGAAAAAGAAAAGATAATGGCGAGTGGGTATATGGCTATCTAATAGTAGATGAAATATCAGATAAATATTATATTTTTTCAAAAGGAAATTCTTGTAATGAAACAGATAGAATTGGAGAAGAAGGATTATTACATATATTAACTTTTGAAGTAATTCCAGAAACAGTAGGTCAATACACAAGACTAAAAGACAAAAAGGGGAAGAAAATATTTGAGGGTGATATAGTAAAAGACCAATATTGTATTTATGAAGTAGTATATGACGGAAACGGATATTATATTCAAGTAGTTAAATTATTAAAAGAATGTGGAACAGCTAAGGGATTATTATATGATTTAAGTGATTATAAAGATTTAGAGATAATAGGCAACATATATGATAATCCAGAATTATTGGAGGAGGAGTTATGAACGAAGATAAAATTGAATTAGACAATATATTAATTGAAGTAGTAAAACAGATAGATGTGAAAAGAAAAAAAGCAGAAGAAAATGCAAAAAACACACCACAGTATAAAAGTAGTAAAAGATATAAAAAATGTGATTTAGATTACTTAAATAGTTTAATGGACAAAAGAAATACTATAGTTGGAGTAGTAAATTATATAAGAACAGGAGATAAAGAATGTTTAGAAACAATATACAAGGAGGATTAGACTATGGAATTAGAAAAAAATGAATTTGGATTTAAAGCAACTGTACCTTTGATAACGGAAGATGAAATGAAAATAATAAATAATGATTTTAACAACACGATTAATAAGTTTCTAAATACGATTATAAAAGACAAAGATTTAGCAACAGCACAATACATAATAAAAAGGCAACAAGAACATATGGAAGAACTAATAAGAAATTCAATATCTAAAAAGAAAATAGAAGATAAGATAGAAGAATTGAATGAAGAATTTAAGAATTATAAAATTGATGTAAATTGTAGTCAAGATAATTATTATGAACTGTCAGATAAATATGCGTTTGCAGAAGAAAAGTTACAAGAATTATTGGAGGATAAATAAATGCAAATAAAAATAAATGGTAAAAAAGAAGATTTAAGTGCAATGTTAGTAGGTTCTGTAAGATACGCATTAGGAAGAAGAACATATATAGTAGATTGGACTTGTGAATTTATAAGAAATAATACACATTTATTGCTTGAAAAGGACAAAAAAGTAATCATAAGAGATATAGAACAACAAAAAGAATATGGATATGGCGATAAATGTGATGAAGATTGTTGGTTAGCATTATTAAAATATTTAAAAGATGAACAGCTTTGAACAGAACTAAACAGTATTAAACAGTAATGAACAGCTCATACTACATTTTAGAGGTGTAGTATGAACGAAAAAGAAATAATCCAAAAATGGACAAGTGGCTTGAGCAAAGAAATGTTAGCAAAGATATATAAAAGACAATATAATCAAGGAATAAAGATAATAAGAAGTACAGTCAGGCATAGACATTCAGGAAGATTTATAACAGATTACGAAGCATTAGCAAAGGTAGAGCAAGTAATATATAGATATGTGAAAGGAGAGAAGAAATGAGTGTAAAAAGCAAAGTAAAAAGGTTAAATAGGGAAGTAGAAAGACTAAATAACGAGGTAAAAAGACTAAATCAAAAAAATAATATATTAAATAACAAAGAAGGTATAGACAAAATTCTTCTTGAAAATATAATAAAATTTGCAATAACTAATCATATAGGAGGATTAAAAGGTGGAATAATGATAGAAAAAAGAGCAATTGAAAAAATGAAAGATTTAAAATTAGATATAGAAGAAAGCCCACATGAACGTGCTTGTATAATGAGAGTAATGTACTAATTTAAAGAAAAAGAGAGGAGAGAAGAAATGATAATAGTTAGTCAAGATAAAACAGAATTGATAAATTTTAATAATATAGTTAGATTATCTGTTTCACCAAATACATCAGGAGAATTTTTAATAGAAGCTCACAATTTTTGTGATGATTTTGAAACTAATAGGACTATATAAAACCGAAGAAAGAGCAAAAGAAGTTTTGCAAGAAATAGTAAAAAAATATAGTTCATATTTAGAATTAAAAGGTGGACCAGCAGTTTTACAAGGACAGATAGATATACAACCAAATATATTTAATATACCAAAAATATATGAAATGCCAGGAGAATAAGAGAGGAGAGAATATAGATGGAATGGGTAAAAAATAAATGCTTATGTGAGAAATCACATGAAGAAATAGATGATTATTATATTTTATCTATAAATAATGTGAAAAAAACTTTACAGATTATTCAAAATAAAAATGGTAACTTTGGAATATTGTTAGGTGAATTTTACATTGATTATTGCCCAATGTGTGGGAGAAAGTTAGGTGAATAATATGGAAGAACAAGATTATGTGGAACTACAAACCTTACTAGCAAAATTAGAGATAGCAATAGGAAGAGAATATAAAATACGGAACAATAGAGAAATTTTGGGATAAGAGATTAAATGCTTTACAACAAGGAATTAATTTAGTAAGAAAAAATGTATTTTTTAGCAATGAAAAGGAGTAATGTTATAGGCAAGATTATAAACAAATATAAAAGAAGCGGAAGTGAAACAAATGAAAATACCAAAAGTAATTAGTAAAAATAATCATGAGTACATATTAGTCAAGCAAGTAAACGATAAAATATTTTTGTATAAAGATTTATTGTACGGATATAAAGAATGTTTTACATTATATGATTTAGAAATGATAAAAAAGCAAAATAAAATATATGGAGGACAAACTATGCATGATGAAAAGAACTTTAGATATATAACAAAAAATGGATATGTAAATTTAACTGTATTAGAAAACAAAATATTGTCATTACTTATAAGAGAAAAAGGTAGAATTGTAACATATAAAGAAATATGTAAAGAAGTGTACAATGATACATACGATAAATATTACCATAAAAACATAGTGCTACATATTACAAGATTGAGACAAAAATTAAATAATGATTTTAAAATAACAAATAAATCCAATGTAGGCTACGGAATAATTTAAAATTATTTTAAGGAGGCACAGATGAATAGAAATGATTTAAAAGATTACAGGTATAATAAAAGATGGATAGAAGGAAGAATGGAATACATAGAAGAATACAAGTCAAGCATAACAAAAATAACAACAACTTTATCGGATATGCCAAAGGGAAGTAAGAAAGTAGAAGATAGTATTGCAGAAAAAGTAGCAATATTGCTAGACAATATAGATGATTTATTAAAAAAAGTAGTAGAGCAAAGCAACAGGCAAAAAGAAATACTAGAGCAATTAGAAAAAGTCGAGCAGCCTTATAGAAATATATTAGAAGCGGTATACATACAAGGGAAAACATTAGTAACGGTAGCAAGTGAAATGGATTATAGTTATGTACATATTTGTAGGGAACATGGAGTTGCATTAAGTAAATTTGATAATGTGATATGAAATGTTATTGAATGATATATATAAAATGTGTTTTAATATATACTGATGAAGTCGCAATTGGAGAGAAACCAATTCAAAGACCGTGCGACAAGGTCCCTACAAAAGATAAAAAATAGGTGCAAAAAGGATTTATCAAAAAGATAAGTCCTTTTTTAGTATGTAGTGGCGGAATAGACATATCTAGTTTGATATTAGATATGGTAAAACTAGACGGCGATTATGTGTCGGCGGTAAGTGTTTGATAATCGCTGAAAGGTAATAGTAAACGCTGTGTGGGTGCAAAATGACACACGAATATAATTGACCTTAAATAGATTATAAAGTAGTGGCGGAGATATTCCAGAGATAATTTTAAGTAAAGCTCAAAAGTCATTTTTGTTAGGTGCAAATCCTAACCTACATATTATTTTTATAGGATTAATTCAGTTGCTAGGACTGAAACCTCCTTTTAAGATTACATTTCTCCATTAAGAACTATCCTAGCTAGTTCTTATTTTTATATTGTAAATAGTACATAGAACACAATAGATGGAAGATGTCGGAAGATAACAAAAAAGCAGGTTTCCATCTATCTGCTTTTGTGTTCTATGTAGTGTTTATAAAAAAGAGGTGTTGTTATGACGCACGAAGAAATATATAACAAATTTCAAAAAGAAATATGCAGGAACTGTAAAAATCGTGAAAACTGCCAAGAAGAACTAGTAATCAAAATTGACAATAGTATTAAATGTGAAAAATATGAAAGGATTACAAGTGAAAAGAAGTAAGAAAGCAAGAAGAAAAAGAAGGAAGTATTATAATTGGCCAGAGGAAATTGCAAAAGGTAATACTGATAAATTTTATCATTCAACAGATTTTGATATATGGAGAGAGAAGGTATTAGAGAAGTACAATTATGAATGCCAATTTTTTGCTGGAAAATGGGATGACGGAATACACAAGCCAGAAAAAATAAAACCAATACTAGCTAATACAGCACATCACATAATACCAATAAAAGAAAGACCAGATTTATGTTTGGATATAGATAATGGAGTAGCATTATCGTTTGAAGCACACGAGATTATAGAAGACAGAAAAAGGTTTAGATTTAAAAAGAAAAAGAAAGTAATAACGAAGGAGCAATGGTAGTATGATAAAAGAATATGAAGCAAAGATAATTGAAGAAGATGGAATATTAAAAGATATATTATATAAATGTGATAAAGAAAAAAACATTGAATGTAATAAAAGAAATTGTGGAGGAGAGTTCTGCAATTATACAAGAGATAAAAGATATGCAACAGATTTTGCAAAGACAAAGGATATGCAAGTAATAGAAACAAAAATATATGTAGCAAACAAATTAGTTAAAACGATAATAGATTATAAGTAGAGGAGATAGTAATGAAGTTAGAACATCTAATACAAGGTTATAATTTTAATAAAATACCAGCAAAGATAAATCAAGAAATAAATAAAGATAACGAAAAAGCAGGTGTAATTAAGTTTAATGAAGATATATATGCAAGCTACTTATTAGATAAAAAAGGATTTGTTGAGGCAATAAACTTATTTAGTAATTGTGTGACTGCTAGAGCTAGCAAAATAACTTCCGATAATCAAATAGAACATACAATAAATGTACTAACAATTATACAAAAGACAATAGAGTTATTAGGTAATACAAAGAAAGAGGAAGCCAATAGTATATTAAATCAATTAGAAATTTTTAATGGACAATTAAAGAAAAAAGCTGTACGTTTCTTAGATTATATATACAAAATAGAATCAATGGATGGTATATTAATGTTTTCAATTGTAAAAGAAGATGAGGGAGAAAAATAAGATGGAGAATATAGATGATTTAGTATTAAGAGAAAAAATAAGTAAATATGAACAGACAAGAAAAAGAGTAGAAAAATGCCATAGGCAACATAGTATTAGTGATAAAGAAATAATAGAATATTTAGCAGATGAGATAGAGCAATATAGAAATAAAATAAAACAACAAACGAGAATAATAGATAACTTAAGTAAATTAACAAGTAACGAGCAGAAGATAAAAAATATAGAGACAGAAAGAAATACATATCATTGTGCTATAGATAAAGGAACAGGAAAAGATTTTAGCGTTATTAGATGGTATGAAGATGGAGTATTAATTAAGGAAGAAATAAAACCATGTGAATAATAAAGACATTATAAGCAAACACCCCCAGTCAAATCTGAAACATTTTTTACACTAAAGGGGAGCGGGTGTGGGGAGTTAACTAGACCGATTTTTTTAAAATTATACGCGTGAAAAGGGGTATAGAAAAAATGGGAAGAAAAAAGAAACCTGAAACATTAGAAAAAGAACGAGAAAAACTACAAAAAGACATAGAAACATTAGAGCAAATTTTAAAAGATAAAAAAAGCGAAGTATATACTGAAAAAAATATAAAAAAATTACAAGATACAATAAGAGAAGATTTATTAAATCAATTACAAGAACAAGAAAAATTTGGAAAACATTTCGAAGATTTAGTTGAAGATTATGTGTACAATGTAGGATTAAAAATGAAATTACAAGCAGATATAGATTTAAACGGTATTAGATACAAAACTTCTACAGGAAATGGGTACATAACAGTTAAACCAAATGAAAGTATTTTGAATCTTCATAAAACAAATGCTCAAATGCTTAAAATATTGACGGACTTAGATTTAAAAGAGCCAGATGGAAATGCGGGAGGTAATGAAACCAACGGAGAGGATAGTGGAGATGATGTAGGAGATGGTTTATTGTAAAGAAATTGAAGAGTATATTAACTATGTAGAAACACATCCACTTGAAACCGATGAAGAAATAAAATTACTCATAAAAAATATAGTAAAACCAACACTCCAAAGAGACGATGTGTTTTTTGACAAAGAAATGTTTGATAAATTTATTATTTTTACTGAAAAATGGTTTTATAAATTATTTCCTTATCAAAAATTCTTAATGGCATTTGTTTTTATGTATGACAAAAAAGATCCAGATATTGTTTTATTTCCTGAAATTTTTCTTCTAATAGCAAGAGGAAATGGAAAAGATGGACTAATAGCACCACTTGCGTTATTTTTAATTTCTCCAATTTATGGAGTAAAAAAGTATAATGTTGATATTGTAGCTACTTCAGAAGAACAAGCACAAAACACGTTCAATGTTTGCTATGAAATGCTTGAAGCTAATAAAGTAAAAATGAGAAATTATTTTTACTGGAACAAAGAATATATCATTTGTAAAATAACACGCTCAAAACTCAAATACAATACATCAGGATTTAAAACAAAGGATGGAAAAGGACCAGGACTAATAATTTTTAATGAATACCATGCGTATTTAACCAATAAAGACATAAATGTTCATACATCTGGACTAGGAAAAGTAAAACATGCAAGAGTAATAATTATAACAACAGAAGGAGAAATTAGAGAAGGACCATTAGATGAAAAAAAAGACTTAGCAACAAGAATTTTAAATGGAGAATATAATTTTACTGGAATGCTACCAGTAATATATAGATTAAATGACAGAAAATTAGTAGATTTACCAATGAAAAAATATATGGAAACAAAAGATAAAAATGATATAGATTGTACATATTGGATAAGAGCAAATCCTAGCTTGCCATATAGAAGTGTTTTGAAAAATCAAATAGTACAAGATTTTTTAAAAATGAAAAATGAACCTAGCTACAAAGTAGAATTTTACACAAAAAGGGTAAATTTACCTGAACAAAATCAAGATGAGGTAGCTGTAGCATGGAAACTTATAGAAAAGGCATCATACTTAGATAAAGATAAAAAAATACCAAGACAAACACCAGAATTAAACAATAAAAAGGCTATAATTGGTATAGATTTAGCATCACTTAACGATTTTGCTTCTGCAATTTTAGTATTTAAAGTAAATGACGAATATATTTGGAGAGGAAAAACCTGGATATGTTCTTCAAACGAAAATTTTGAAAATATTAAATTTCCTTTTAAAATGAAAGGGGAAGAAGGATTCCAAGATTTTGAAATTACCAATAAGAATTGTTTAGATGAAAACGATATAGTTGATTGGTGTATAGAACAAATGAAGGAATTTAATGTTGTAAAGATAATTATGGATATGTATAGATTCAAACTGATAAAAAAAGCCTTTTATGACAAAGGATTTGGCGATAATTATATAGAAACAAATAAAAATCCAAACGGCTTAATTAGAATGATAAGAAATTTGCCATCTGTTGAAGCAATAATAATTCCTAAAATTGAAGCAGAATTTATAAAAGGAAATATCAATATAGGTAATAGTGCAATGATGAGATGGGCAATAAATAACACATACACAAAAACTAAAAAAGATGGTAATAAATCATACGAGAAAATAGAACCAAAATTAAGAAAAAATGACCCGTTTATGGCTGCAATGTGTGGTATGACGGGTCATGAATTATTAGAAGAGGTAGTTATTTATGTGTAAGGAGGAAAATAAATGCTGCATTTAAAGAAAAAAGGAATAGAACAATTTATTGATGTACTATTAAATCAAAATAGTAAATCCGACTTTATCTACACAATAGCAGAGGCTCATGCTATAGATTTAATAGCAAAAACAGTAGCAAAATGTGAAATACAAGTATTTTCAAAGAACCCTAAAACAAAAAAAATACAAAAAGCAAAAGATGAAATATATTGGGCATTAAATATTCAACCTAATTATTATGAAAATGGAACAAGTTTTTTATATAAACTAATGGTAAAATTATTAACAAACAAAAAAGCTTTAATTCTTATACATAATGATATACGAGGAGATCCTATATTATATGTTGCTGACGATTTTATTCCTAGTAATAGTATTTTATATGGAAAAATCTTTTCAAATGTTACAATAAGTGATGAAGATGGAAATACCATAAATATGTCAAAACAATATAATTCTACAAATTCTATATATTATTCTATTGCAAATGATAATTTTAAAAAAGCTTCAGAAAATTTTAAAAATAATATGTCTAAAATCTTTACTATAGCAAGAAAAAGTTTTGCGAGTAAAAATGTTACAAAATGGAGACTCAAAAATCCAGGAGGACAACCCAAAATAGTAGATTCCGAAACAGGCGAAGAAATATCATATGAAAAATATAAAGAAAAAATAACAGAAGGTTTAATGAGTGAAGAAGAAGCTATAATTCTGTTGTCAGAAATATTTGATTTAATAAACTTAAATAAAGACATTGGAGATAAAAATACAGACGATATAGATAAGACAGCAAAGCAAATAACTGACACAGTAGCTAGAGACTGGAATATTCCTCTTGATGTATTCTATGGGAATAAAACTGAAAAATCAACAGGGACAAACGATTTTATAACTTTTGGGGTAGATATATATTTTAAGTTACTAGAAGATGGATTCAATATAGGCTTTGTAGGAAAAAAAGACTATATGTCAGGAGAACATATAAAATTTAATAAAACAAACATAATTCACAGAGATGTATTGGATTCTACTACTGGTATAGATAAATTAATATCTAACACATTTAGTAGAGACGAAGTAAATGAGTTATTAGAATTGCCTAAAATAGATGAAGCATGGGCTAAAAAACATTACATTACAAAAAATTACGGAAATGTGGAAGGAGGTGTAGAAGATGAATCTAAAGAAGCTAAATGAAAAGGAAACAGAACTTTACATATACGGCCTTATCAGTAAAAAAGATTTTATAGATGCTTGGTTTGGAACAGGAAGGGATAAAACAGAAGCATTAGGACTAAAAGATGCACTTGAACAAGTTGATACGCCAAATTTAACAGTAAGAATAAATTCTAAAGGTGGAGATGTGGATCAAGGTTTGGCAATTTACAGTTTATTATCTACATTTAAAGGACATGTAAAAACTGTGGTTGATGGATTTGCTTGTAGTATAGCATCTGTTATTTTTATGGCCGGAGAAGAAAGAATTGTACCAGAAAATGGAGTATTGCTTATCCATAACGCATGGACATCTGCAACTGGTGATTCAAATGCAATGAAGAAAACAGCAGAAGATTTAGAAAAAGTTACTCAACCTTCAATAGATATTTATACTAAGAAAACAAATTTATCAGAAAAAGAAATAAAAGCACTAATGGATAAAGAAACATGGATAACATCAAAGGAAGCTTTTGAATGGGGATTTTCAACTTCACAGACAAGAGAAGGAGAATATCAACAGTCAATAGAAGCAGATGTAGTACACCATTTAGTTGTACAAAATAAAGAACTACAAGAAAAAATTACAGAATTAAGTAAAATAAAAACACCAAAAGGAATAGTATTACAAGAAAACAATGAAGAATTAATAAAATCTATTGAGCAAGCCGTTCAAATGGCAACAAAGGAAACTATTTTACAATTAGATAAAGAATTAGACAATTTAATGGAAGGAAATCCAAGAGAAGAGCCAATAGGACTTTTCCATAACGAAAAAGACTCATGGGAGTCTTTTTTTAATACAAAAAATAAGAAAGAAGGTATTTAACTATGAAAATTAAAAACAAAAAAATAGAAGAAATTATTGAGAAATTAAATGATGCACCAGCAGAAGAAAAGAGTCAAAAAATAGTAGAAGCTATCCAAGAGGTCATGGAAGAGCAATATGCAGGAACTATTGAAGAATATCAAAGAGAATTTGAAGAATATAATGCTTCAAAAGAAAATGATAAAAAATTCGGACTAAGATCATTAACAGAAAAAGAAAAACAATGGATAGATAGAGCAATAAAACAAGAAGATAAAACAAGTTTAAAAGGAGATGAAATTGATTATTTACCTGAAACAACTGTTGACTATATTTTTGAAGACTTAAAAGTTGCACATCCATTATTTAAATATATCAATTGGGCACCTGCAGGAGTTCAAAAATGGTTTTTATCTGAAAGGTCAGGAAAAGCAACATGGGGTAAATTAACGAGAGCAATTGTAGATCAAATTGAAGCAGGAATAGAAGATTTACCATTAGATGTTAATTCTTTGACTGCGTTTATGTTTGTACCAAAAGCAATAATTACTATGGGATACAAATGGATAGATAAATTTGTTAGAACAGTAATATTAGAAGTAAATGAAGAAGGAATTGAGACAGGAATAATTGCTGGAACAGGTAAAGAATCACCAATAGGATTATTAAAAGATTTAAAAGGTTCAGTTCAAGAAGGAGTATATCCAGATAAAAAAGCAGTAGAAATTACCGATTTAGGACCAGATAGTTTTGGAGAAAAAGTGTTACCTACATTAAACAGAAACGGAAAAAGAAATGTATCAAAAATTATTATAATAGCTAATCAAAAGGAACTTGACACTAAAATATTTAAAGCAACTCATGTACTAGGATTTAATGGATATATGCCAGCAGATAATTATAAAGACTTTGAATACGTTCCATCTCCAGATGTACCTGACAATAAAGCCATAGCACTTTTACCAAATAGATATACAGCAGGAATTTCAAGAATGGGTATAGATTATAGCGACCATTATAAATTCTTAGAACAATTAAGAACATATGTAGTGGTTACATATGGAAATGGACGATTAATCTCAAATGATGATGCAGTTGTTTTAGATATAAGCAAATTAGCTCCATTAACTCCAATGGTAAAATCAGAAACAAACCAAGTTTCACCCTAGTGCAGCCACTGTAGAAGTGGCGGTTCCAAGCGATGAAACAGCTGTTAACAACAAAACAGCAAAAGATATACAAACTGATATTAAAATATCAGGAGATAAAGTAACTGGAACATCAAACTATTTAAAAGATATTGAAAATGCTGGCGGAGAAGGAAATTATTTAGTTTTAGAATTACCACAAGCAAAAAATGCTAAAAATACAGTAGTATGTTCTTATGAGGGCGGAAGTCCAACCACATTAAGCACAAAAGATTATCAGTATCTTATCAAATTAAAAGAGAAAAAACCAGTTACAATCACTATAACAGGTGAAGTAGAAGCAACAAGAACACTTGATATATCAGGAATAGAATTAAATCCAGAATTAGGTGCTTAATACAAAGTTCCTAATTTACAAGAAAGGAGACGATAAAGGTGAAATATGAAGTAATAGAGGATTTTGTCGATTTAGAAGATAATAATCATGAATATTCAAAAAATGACGAATATCCTCATAAAGATAAAAAAATCGAAGACATAAGTAAAGAAAGAATTAAAGCATTAAGTACAAAGAATAATAAAAGAAATAAAGTACTAATAAAAGCCGTAAAAGAGGACCAAAAAGAAGAAACAAAAAATGCAAAAAAATAAAAAGAGGTATAGTTATGAATGAAGAACAAATAAAGGAGTTTTTAGAAAATTACAGGGAAGAAAATCATATATCACCATTTAGAGAAAATAGTGAGTTTATAGAATATATAAAAGACGGAATAGAAGATATTAATGATTATTGTGGAGCTAAAATCGATTATATAAAAGACCTTAAAGCTAGAAGACTATTGAAATACTATGTGTTATATGCTGATTATAAAAAATTAGCAGAGTTCAAACAAATATACGAGGGGTGGTACGATGAATTACAAAGAAACTACTTTATCAAAAACAACAATTCCAACATACAATGATGGATGTTTTAATTTATTTGAAATAAAACAAAAAGATGATACATATCCAGCAGAATACATAAAAAAAGTTACTGATAAGCCAATATGGTTTACGGAACTATCTATATCGGATAGATTAAAATTTGATGCAGAACAACGAGACAAAAAAATAACGATGAAAATAAGAATACCTCAAATAAAAGAAATAACATCGATGAATGTGCTTAAAATTGGTACAGAATATCACAAAGTATTTAATGCATATCACTTTACAAATGATGAAGGATATAGGGAAACAGATTTAACTTTGGAAGAATATCCAAATGTAGAAGTGGAGCAAAAAGATGAATAAGGAAGAATTTGAAGAAATATTAAAATCATTAAACATTCCAGTAAATGAAGGAATACAAAATGATAAAGATACAAATGTGTATCCTAGAATTGTATTTTGGGAATATGGATGGGAACCTATTACTGCAAGTGGAACAGAATATGATACAAATGTTATATATCAAGTATCATTTTTTAGTAAAAAACCTAGACATGAAAAATTAATTCAACTAAAAAATGAATTAAAGAAAAAAAAGATTACGCCATATATAGAACACGAATACATCCAAAAAGATAAATATTTCCATTCATTTTTTCCTATAGAGGTGCGTGAGAATATTGGGGTTTCATAATTATGATGGATTTCAAGACTTGATGGAAGATTTTGAAAAAATTATTTCACAAGTTGAAGAACCTGAGAAAGTTCTAGAAGTAGGAACTAAAGAACTTGTTAATGACCTAAAAAAATTACCTAAACCAATGTCACAAATACATAAAAGCGGATATACACACCTCATAAATACATTTATACACAGAATAAAAAAACACGAAGTCGAAGTAGGTTGGGGCAAATATTATGGTCCAATGCTTGAGCATGGTACTGTAAATATGGAAGCCAAACCGCATGTGGAACCACTTTTTGAAAAAAATAAAGAAAAATATTATCAAAAAATGGTACAAAAAATATTTAGTTAAAGGAGAGATAAAAAGATGGGTGAAGCAAGCATTAAAACAAAAAAACCACCATACAAAGAGTCTATTGGGGCTCAATATTATAATTTTAATAAACCAGATGAAGGAAATGATTTTGATTTAACAAAATATGAAGATATAACAGTTAAAGAAGAAACAGTAAAATCTGTAACAATAACAGAAAGTGCTGAAAGTACACCGATAATGGCAAGTGGTAAAGCATATGATACAAAAAATAGAATACCTTACATAGACATTGAAGTAGAGAAACTAGCTACTGACGCAGATGACTTAGCTAGAATGAGAGGGGATTTAGTTGATGAAGGCGGATTGATTCAAACAACAACAGATCCAATCAAACCATTTTTTGCTTATGGTAAAACAGTAGAACTTTCAGGTGGAAATTATAGATATGATTGGTACCCAAAATGCCAATTGATTGAAAATACAGATGAAACTAAAACAAGAGAGGAAAACTTTGAAGAACAAAATGATACTCTTACAATTAGAGCATATGCATTTGACGAAAAAGGCAAGCTAATCAAAAACTCTGTTGATACATCTTCTACTACATTTCCTGAAGGATTAACTGAAGAAAAGTTCTTCTTGAAACCAATTATAACAACAGAAGATTTGGCAGCTGCTGCAAAAGGAGCATAGTTAAAACAAAAAGAAAAATCAAAGCCTTAAAATCGATTTTTATATGTCGATTTTAGGGCTTTTTTATAAAAAATCGGAGGTAATCATGGAAATAGTGTTAAGAAATGGAGAAAAAATAAACTTAGATTGGAATCCAATATTTTTAGAATATCTGGAAGAATACGATGGAGGGATTGAACAATTAAAAAAAGATATAGAAGATAAAAATTACAGATTTCGAGTATTTAATTCTATTTTATACAGTTTAATATCTGCATCATATCCAACTCAATTAACCTATAAAGAAGCAATATCTTTAGTAGATATAAACGATATTGAAAAAATCACAGATTTTATATTAGAAAATGCTACAAAGACAAAAGAAGATAACACAACAAAAAGAATAAGACCACACAGAAAATAATTACTTGCGATTTTTTATAAAAAGAGGTGAAAAATATGGCTGATGATTTAAAAAGAGTAGGTTTAGTCTTTAGAGCTGATGGGAGCACGGATTTCGTTAAAACATTAAAAGAAATAAATATAGAAATGAATAAAAATTACAATGATTTTAAATTAGTTCAAGGACAATGGGATAAATCAACTACAAGCATTCAAAAAATGAGGTCGGAACAGGAATATCTTAAAAATGCTTATGAGATACAAAGCGACAAAGTTACAGCATTAAGAATGCAATTAGAAGAGTTAGAAGGAGCAGAAAACAAAAATGTAACAGCCATAAAAAAGAAACGAAATGAATTAACATCAGCAGAGATAAAACTAGAAAGTTATAATAAAAAAATAAAAGATATTGAAAATCAATTAAATAATACTGGTAAAAAAATAGAAGAATTTGGAAATAAAATTCAAGAAAAAGGGAAAAAAGTAGAAGGAGCAGGCAAGAAATTGTCTGCTTTTTCTGCGGCAACAATAGCTGCTTTTACTGCATCAGCAAAAGGAGCGATAGAATTTGAAAGTGCCTTTGCAGGAGTAGAAAAAACGGTAAATGCTACTGATGTACAATTAGAAGAATTAAAAGCACAAATAAGACAAATGGCAAAAGAAATACCATCAAGTACAACAGAAATATCAGCTGTAGCTGAAGCAGCTGGACAACTAGGAATAAAAACAGAAGATATAATGAGTTTTACAAGAGTTATGATAGATCTTGGAAATTCAACTAATTTAAGTGCAGAAGAAGCAGCGAGTGCTCTTGCTAAATTTGCCAATGTAACAAAAATGAGTGCAAGTAATTATTCTAATTTGGGGTCTGTAGTAGTAGCATTAGGGAATAATTTTGCGACTACAGAAGCGGATATAGTATCTATGGCAACAAAACTTGCAGCAACAGGAGAGCTAACAGGATTAACTGAACCACAAATTATGGCATTAGCAGCAGCCATGTCATCAGTTGGAATTGAGGCAGAAGCAGGTGGAACTGCTATGAGCAAATTATTAAAACAAATACAAGTAGCAGTAGAAACAGGCTCAAAAGATTTAGATGATTTTGCTCATGTAGCAGGAATGACTTCCGAAGATTTTAAAAAAGCATTTCAAGAAGATTCGGTAAAAGCACTATCTGCATTTATATCAGGACTAAATGATACTGAAAGAAACGGTAAATCAGCTGTTGCAGTTTTGAATGATATGGGTATAAAAGAAGTAAGACTAAGCAATACAATATTATCTCTTGCAAATTCAAGCGATTTAATGAATAATGCTGTAGAATTAGCAAATAAATCATGGAAGGAAAACAATGCATTATCTAATGAAGCCAATAAAAGATATGACACATTACAAAGCAAGATGAAAGTAGCATTAAATAAAATACAAGACATAGGAATAACAGTAGGCAATAAATTGATGCCAACAATAGAAAAAGTTATTAATAAAATAGAAAAATGGACTAAAAAGTTTGATAAATTAGATGAAAGCCAGATAGACACTATTGTAAAAATAGGTATGGTTGTAGCAGCAATAGGACCATTACTAACAATTTTAGGAAAAATGACTTCAACGGTTGGTGGAGCAGTAAAAGGATTCGGAACTTTTGTAGAAGCAATAGGGGTAATGCAAGGTAAAGTAGAGGCATCTTCAACGTCAGTAGCTGGATTAGCAAAAGTTTTAAGTGGAGCATTGAGCCCAATAGGGTTATTAGCGGGAGCAATAGGGGTAGCGGTATTTGCAACAAATAAATTAAGAACAGCAAACGATGAAAATAATGTAGCAATAGCAAATTCAACCACTGAATTAGAAAACCTTATAAATCAATACAGTGATTTAACACAAAAAAAAGATAACGCAAAAAATATAACATTAAGCGAAGCAACAAATACGGAAAAATTATCAAATGAACTAGAAAAATTAGTTGATGAAAATGGAAGAGTAAAAGATGGATATGAAGAAAGAGTATCATTTATATTAACAGAATTAAATAAAGCCTATGGAACAGAATACAAAATGACTGGAGATGTAATAGAAAAATACAGTGAATTAAAAACAACAATGCAAAAACTTATAGAACAAAAAAGGATAAATGCAATACTTGAAAATGAAGAAGCAAAATATGATGAGGCGATTAACCAAAAAGCATCTGCATATGATACTATGATACAAAAAGAAAAAGAACTAGCTACAGCTAGACAAGGTTTACAAGAAATACAAGAGAAATTAAACGATGAGGAAACAAAAAGAAGCGTACATTTATCGTCTTATTATAGAGCTCAAGAAGATATACAAAAACGTGCTGTGCAAGAAGCGGAAAATAACTTTAATACTAGTAAAAATTTATATAACAATTATTTAAACGATATAGCAACTTACGAAAATGATTTTGCGGTAATACAAAATGGAAATACAGAAGAAATAAAAGCATTAATAAGTGCAAGAACTTTAGCTTATCAACAGGGAACTAATGATATTGGTGAAACCATTAATAAGAATATAGAACAGATACAATATGAATTAGAACAATACAAACAGGCTCGACAACAAGATTTAGATAACCAGGATTATATTAATGCAGAAAAAAATCAAAGACAAATAACTGCAAATGAATTACAACTTCAAACATTAGCTAATCAATTACTTGCAATGACAAGTACAACAGAAGAGGCAACTCCACAACAAATAGAAGCATGGAGAAATTTAGCAACCGAATCATATGATACTTATTTTCAAACTGTTGCCCCACTTGATGAAACAATTAGACAAAAAATAGAACAAATGACAGGTGTAACAGCCCAAAAAACACCAGAGCTGGTTACAGCGACTCAAGTTATGGCTCAACAAGTTTTAGACCAAATAGAAAAAAATCCAGAATTTAAACAGCAAGCAATAAATAATTTGCAAGGAATGCTAAGTGGATTAGAAGATGAACAATTGAGACAACTTTTAAAAAATGCAGGTATAGCAAATGCTGACGAAGTTATAAAAGGAATAAAAGCAGGTAATTTAGCAGAAGATACAGGAAAACAAATATTAAACAGCTTAAAAACAGGGCTAGATAGTCCAACATGGCAAAATTCGTTATTTTCAGTAGCAAGAGGTATTGCATCTACTCTTTCAGGGCTATTAACAGTAAAGGCAAATGTAAATGGCAATATGTCAAGTCTACCTGGACATAAATCAGGACTTGATTATGTACCAAGAGATAATTATATTGCTAGACTTCATAAAGGAGAAAGAGTCTTAACTAAAGAAGAAAATGAGGAATATTCAAATCCTGAGAAACAAACAAAAAGAAATAGCAAATTGGCAATAAATACAAACGATTATAGCAAGTTAGCAGAGGCAATGGTGACTGCAATAAGTACGTCTAATGCACGAATAGAAAATCTTTTGTCAAAAATATTAGAAAAGAGTAGCAAAACAATTTGTTTGGATACTGGGGAATTGGTTGGAGCAACTACAGAAAAGTATGATGTGGCTTTAGCAAGCAATCAAGTAAGAAGGGAGCGAGGTAATTGATAGATTACATTTTATTTGGTAACAAAAACACATTCAAAGATTATGGCTTATTAATTCAATCTCTTACAATTTCTGAAGCTCAACCAAAAGAAGAAATAATAGATATTCCAGGAGCAGATGGACAGCTTGATTTTTCTCAAAGCCTAACAGGTGATATTAAATATCAAAATAGGACAATTACTATTAGTTTAGCTAAAAGTAAAAATCAAAACTGCTTTGGGGAATATAGTAAAATACAAAATGATTTACATGGAAAAATAATGAAAATCATTCTAAGTAATGACAGAAATTTTTTTTATAAAGGAAAAGTTAAAGTAAAGGATTTTGATAGATACCAATTAATACATTCGATAGATATAGAATGTGACGTTGAACCATACAAATATGACATAAACTCTTCAAATGAAGATTGGTTGTGGGATCCATTTGATTTTGAAACTCGGAATAATTAACGAAACAAACAATATTTCAGTTAAAGGAAGTAAAGAAGTTGTAATTTATGGAAGAAGAAAAAAAGTAGTACCTATAATTACTTGCGATAATCCATTTGAACTCATTTTTAATGGAGAAACATATAATTTGTCAAACGGAACGCAAAAAGTTCTAAATGTTCAAATATGTGAAGGGAAAAATGTTTTGAAATTTATAGGAGATGGAACAGTAAGCATTGAATATAGAGGAGGAAGTCTATAATGTATCAAGTAAGATGCGATGATAATATTATATACGATTTAAGAGACGAAGAATTAAAAATTATTTCTCCAAAATTAAATACAGAAATCAATAAAACAGGTACGTTTGATTTTATTATTTCTCCACAAAATCCATATTATGATTTAGTTAAAAAATTTTCAATAATTACGATATATCAAGATAATGAAGAAATTTGGAGAGGCAGAATATTAAATGACAAGCTTGATTTTTATACTAGAAAGCAAATCGAATGTGAACGGTGAGCTTTCTTTTTTGCTAGATTCTATCCAAAGACCTTATAATTTTCAAGGCTCTCCAAATGATTTATTTAGACAATTTATTAATAATCACAACTCGCAAGTTGAAGAAAAAAAGCAATTTCAAATAAGAAATGTAGATGTACCTGATAACAATAACTATATCAATAGAGAGAATAGTAATTATTCAAATACATGGGATTCTGTTAATGACAAGCTAATAAATACCAATGGAGGAAATTTAGAAACAGGACCTTTAGAGAATGGTAAGAGATATATTGATTTTATAGCAGAATATAAACACATCAATTCACAAACAATCCAATTTGGTGAGAATTTATTAGATATTACACAATACATAAAAGGCGAAAATATAAAAACAGCAATAATTCCACTAGGTGCTAAAAACGAAGAGACTAAAGAAAAATTAACAATATCAAGTGTAAACAATGGAAAAGATTATATATTTGACGAGACTGCTGTAAAACTATTTGGATGGATATGGGGAACTGTAGAATACGAAGACGTAACTATAGCTCAAAATTTATTAACAAAAGCTAAAAGCTATTTAGATTCTGTAATAAATGAAAGCATAACAATAGAACTATCAGCAGTAGATTTACATCATCTTAATAGTGATATAGAGAAGTTTAAAAAAGGTGATTTAGTAAGAGTAATTAGTATACCACACAAATTAGATACTTATTTCCAAGTAAGTAAATTGTCTTTAAATTTAGATGATCCGAAATCAAGTATACTTACGCTTGGAAAAACATTTACTACATTAACAGAGAAACAGATTAAAGATAGCAAAATTCTAAAAGAAAATATAATGATTAATATGCAAAATATCGAAAAAAATACACAAGATATTAAGAATAATGAGCAAAATATCGAAAAAAATGCACAAGATATTAAGAATAATGAGCAAAATATCGAAAAAAATGCACAGGATATTAAGAAGACTGCGGCTGACATAGAGGAAGTAAAAGAAAATGTAGAAGAATTAAACAAAACTGTATCACAGATACCTAATAACTATGTTAGTAATGATACATTTAATAAATACCAGGAAGATATAGACAAAAAAATATCAAATATACCTACAGTTGATTTAAGTGGATATTTAAAGGAAAAAGATGCCAATTCAAAGTTTGCATCTTTAGAAAAATTTCAAAATCTTGTATCTAGAGTTGAAACTCTTGAAGAAAGATTAAACGGTTTAGGAGGAATAGTGTAATGGCAGGAATAAAACAATATTTAGATAATATTTTAAACGCAATCTATGGAAAGGATGTAAGGCAAAGTATTCATGATGCAATAGAGCAGACTTATGAAGATGCAGCAACTGAAGGAAATGCAAATATGGAAGTATCTGCAGCGAGAGGAAATTATGATACGTTAAAAAAAAGGTTAGATGCAGAAGATGGAAAAATAAATAATAACGCAATTAATATTAATAAGAATGCAAGTAATTTAGAAAAAACAGTAAAAAAGGATGATACAAATACTATTTCTATGGAGATGCTTACTCAAGAAGTAAAAGAAGCAATGACGGGAGGAAGTGTTGCTGTTGTCGGAGAAAATTCTGTAAATGCTCAAACAATTCAAGAAAAAGCTGTTGATATTTTAAATATAAATGAGCAATTATATGATTGCTTTGATTTAGAATGGACAGATTTAGATATTGAAACACCTCAACAATTACCAGGTTGTATAATATCTCCAAATAAACAACATGATCCACTTAATAAAGAAGTTTCAATTGATGAAATAGAAAATGCATCTTATGTTGTATTAGATACTAAAATTAATGAAATATATCGAATAAAAAATGATTATTGGAATTATAGATTGCCATTTGCATTAGTAGATAACCAAACAAATAAAGTTATATATGCAGGCGATTTTAAAAGCAATAGTGGATTTTATGACATGAAATTATCTACTAATATTTTCAGAATAAATAAATCAGGATTAAAATTATATATAAATTTACACACAGACAATTTTTACACTACTTTAATGTATCAAAGATTGTTTCAAAAACTTAATAAAATTTATCCATTAATAGATAGAAATAATTTATTTATAAAGAAAGAAGCTAATTATTATAATACTATTTCTCATTCGTTTATTTCTCATCCTAACCAATCTTATAATACTCCCGCACTTTCAGTTGGAGCAGAATCGTTGGCAGATACTGTAAAAATTTATGATATGAAAAAAGGACACAAATATTATTTTTCAGGATATACTATAACGGATTTAAGGGGATTATGCATTACAAACAATAAAGGAGAAATAATTTATATTTCAAATCCAGAAGAAACTCATTACGAAAATTATATCTATTTTGATAAAGAATGGATTGCAGAAGAAGATGGTACAATTTTAGTATCTCAAAGAGATAGTAAGCCACAAGATTTATACGAATATATTTTTGAAAATAAAGAAGAAAACCAAATTTCAATATACGATTTATCAAATTATAAAATAGGATTTATAGGTGGTAGTATAACAGCTCAAAATACAGAAACAGAAAAATCTTACGCTTATCAAATTGGAGAATTAACAAAAGCACAAATTGATAATCAAGCAAAAAGTGGATATACAATTGGAAATGGCACATCAAGTTATGATACTTCAATACAAGGCAGAATTTCACATCTTGCAGATGATAATGATATGATTATAATCGGAGGTACTACAAATGACCACAGTAGAAATGTACAATTAGGTCAATTGACTGATTTATCTGATTTTTCTGGTGAATTAGATATTGATACTGTATCTGGTGGATTAGAAAAAATTGCTAGAGATTTAATGACAAAATATACAGGTGTCCCTATTGTATTTATGGATATTCACACTGTATCAACTAAAGAATATACACAAAATAGTGCCGGTTGGACATATGCAGAAGAAAGAGAAGCAATAAAAAAAGTATGCGACAAATATGGTATAAATTATGTTTCTGTAAAAAATACTGGATTTAATACATTTTATTCAAATATACTTTCAAGTTGTAATAAAAATGGAACAGATCCAATACACCCTAACACTTTAGGATATCAAAAATATTATGTTCCATTAGGTATCAATACTATTATTTCTCTATTAGATAAAAATAAAATACTAGCAAGAGAGCTATAATAGAAAAATAAATAGTGGAGGTGAAACTAATGAATGAAACAGAGATGATAGATAGGATAGTAAGAGCAGAAGAAAGAGGAAAATCAAACACAAAAAGACTGGATGAACATGATAAGAGGCTGGATGAACTTGAAAAAACATACTCTATTATGGAAAAAATGGATTACAGGATGGGGAAAGTAGAAATAGCAGTCGATAATATAGACAAAAAATTAGATGAACAACAAGGTGAAAAAGGTAAAAAGTGGGACAAACTAATAGATTATATATTTTATGCTATTTTAGGTTTATTGCTAGGATATATAGCAATAAGATTAAGAATAAAATAAGGAGGAATTGCTATGAAAAAGAAAACTGAAAAAATAACAACAATTATAACAATTTTTATGATGTGTGTAATTCTATTTGCAGTATTCTTATTTAGTGATGACAAAGAACTGCAAAAAGAAGTAGTACAGCAAGCGATGAACACAGTAACAGAAATGGCAACCTATGAAATGACAGAAGAAGAAATAAATACACTTGCAACAACTCAAATTATAGAACAAACAGAAGAAGAAGAAAAAGCACAGGAGCAAGAAGTAGAAGATGAAGGCTTTGAACTTCAAGGAGAAATAGCATACGAAGGCGATAAAGCAACAACATGGGATGTAGCATTAGGAGACTACAAAGGACTTACATATTATTCACAAATTGATAGCAGATGGGCAAACAAGATGTATTCTAGTGTAGGAGATAAAAGTCAAACAATAGGTACATCAGGTTGTCGGACCTACATCAGCAAGTATGATAGTAACAGCTTGCAAAGGTGCAATAACACCAGATACAATGGCAGATTTATTCGTAAAATATGGATATAGAAGTGCTAATAATGGTACATACTGGTCAGCATTTAGAGCAGTAGCTGATGAGTTTAATATTGGATATACTGAGACATCAGATATTCAAAAAGCATTAGATTTGTTAAGAAATAATAATTATGTAGTAGCAAGTGTAGGGAATGGTTTATTTACAACAGGAGGACATTTTATCGTATTAGTAGGAATAGAAGGAAATACGATAAAAGTATATGATCCATACTTATATAGTGGTAAATTTGACACAGCAACACGTAGAGGAAAAGCAACAGTAAGTGGAAATACTGTGTATGTTAGTATAGATAATTTTAAAAATTTTGCAAATGCAAAAGGATTTTTCTGTTATGAACATGATACAGACACACCAACAAACGATAAACAACCAGTAGAAACAGCTACTTATACAAGATATGTTAAAGCAAATGGTGGACTTAATGTAAGAAATAATCCATCTGGAACAAGAATAGATGGATTAGCAAACGGAACAAAAGTAACAGTAATAGAAAATAATAATAATTGGAGTAGGATTACATCTCCAGTATCAGGGTGGGTATGTTCACAATATTTAGTAGAAAACGTACAGCCAACTCAATATACACTAAGATACACAACTGGAAAATATAAAGTAACAGCTAGTGTATTAAACGTCAGATTTGGACCAGGAACGAATTATAAAATGAAGACATATAAACAGTTGTCTAGTAATGCAAAATTGCAAAATAGACAACGTGGCAATGCATATTGCAATGGATATATGAACGGAGTAGTATGTACTGTAACACAAGTAAATGGAAACTGGGGATTGACAGTAAGTGGATGGATATGTTTGGATTACTGCAGAAAATATTGACAAATAAAAAGAATTAATGTATGATATTTATTAAATATAGGTTATGTATAATAAAGTCTTGAAAAATTATTAAAAACATACGAACAAAAGTATTAAAAATTTCCCGACTTTTTCCCGACTTAGTTTTATATAACTTAAAATAACTTAAAATGAGTTTAATTTAAAATCTAGTATTTTCAACGTTTTAAAAGGATTATAAAAAACTTGAATAGCCATAGAGGTAATCTGACGGTCGGAGGTTCGAACCCTCTATGGCTCACCAATAGAAAAATTTTATGAAGATTTTAAATAATTTAATTATTTAAAATCTATTTTTTATAAAAAGGAGAATCAAATGAATATAGGGATAGACATAGACGGAGTTTTAATAGACGACGACACATATAGATTAGATACAATGGCAAAATATTGCTTTGAAAACAATTTACCAAACCTAGCAAATCCATATAACTATGAAAACAAAGGAAACTGGACAGAAGAAATATTAGAGGACTATAGACAGAAATATTATTTTGAATATCTAAAAAATGCACCAATAAAAAACTTTGCCGTAGAAATAATAGAAAAACTACACAATGAAGGAAATAAAATAATCATTGTAACAGGAAGATATAAGACACCAGAAAATTCAGAAATAGGAAAAAGAGTAAGAGAAGAAACTATAAAATGGTTAAACAAAAACAATATTATCTTTGACGAAATATGTTATGTGTATTGTCCAAAAACTAAAGAAATACAAGAAAAAAATATAGATATAATGATAGAAGATAGCCCAGAAACTATACCAGAAATAGTAAAATATGCAAAAGTGCTTTGCTTTGATAATAGATATAATGTAAATTTAAAATGTAATAATATGATTAGAGTATTCAGTTGGTATGATATATATATGAAAATAAAAAATTTAAAATAGAAGGAGAAAAAAATGAACAAATACTATTTTACAAGCGAAAGCGTAACAGAAGGACATCCAGACAAACTATGTGACTATATATCAGATAGTATTTTAGATGCATATATAGAAAAGGATGCAAAATCAAGAGTAGCAATAGAAACATTTGCGGCTAAAGGCGAAATAACAATAGCAGGACAAGTTACATCAACAGCAAATATTGATATAAAGCAAATAGAAGAGATAGTCAGAAAAACAATTCAAGAAATAGGATATGAAAATAGTGAAATAGATATTGACTATAAAACCTGCAAAATAAATATAAATATAACAGAACAAAGCCCAGATATAGCCTTAGGTGTAGATATAGGAGGAGCAGGAGACCAAGGAATTATGTTTGGATATGCAACAGATGAAACCGAAAACTATATGCCATATCCAATATGGGCAGCTCATAAATTAGCAAAAAAACTAACACAAGTAAGAAAAACAGGTATAATTCCATACATAAGACCAGATGGCAAAACTCAAATAACCGTAGAATATGAAAATGATAAACCTAAAAGAATAGAAACAATATTGATATCAACACAACACACAGCAGAAGCAAACTTAGAAGTACTAAAACAAGATATAAAAAAATATGTAATAAAAGAAGTAATACCAGAAAACATGATAGATGAAAAAACTAAAATTTATATAAATCCAACAGGAAGATTTATTATAGGAGGACCATTAGGAGATACAGGACTAACAGGTAGAAAAATAATAGTAGATACATATGGTGGAATGGCAAGACATGGTGGAGGAGCATTTTCAGGAAAAGATCCAAGCAAAGTAGACAGATCAGGAGCATATATGTTAAGACATATAGCTAAAAATGTCGTAGCCAATGGACTTGCAAAAAAATGTGAAATACAAATATCTTATGCAATAGGAATGAAAGAGCCATTATCAATTTGGATAAATACCTACGGAACAAGCACCATTCCAGAAGATAAAATAATACAAATAATCAAAGAAAAATTTGACTTAACACCAGATGGAATAATAAAATACTTAGACTTACAAAAACCAATTTACAAAAAAACTACAAATTATGGGCACTTTGGAAAAGACGAATTATCATGGGAAAAAATAATAAAAATGTAAAAATACCTTGCTTTTGCAAGGTATTTTGCTATTTCAAAATTTCTTCCCCAACAATAGACTTGATTTTTTGTAATTGAACCTTTAAATCTTCATATTTAGCCTTTCCTATAGAAGTATCAGACCCTTCTTCATAAGAGCGAATAGATTGTTTTATATCTAGTACCTTAAACTTATGAGATGTAGCATTTGAATTTTTGTACATATGAATAGGAGTATAAGTAGCACTATCAATTGAAATCTTTCCATCAACATTTCTAGTAATTCGTAAATTCAAAATAATAGAATTACGAGTATTTTCAGCATTTTGGTCACAAATAAAATTACCTAAAGCATAAATCACAAAACCATCTTTTGTTGTTCCATCAGCTAAAGTAACAGTCCTTTTTTCCATCGGTTCTAAGGTATGAGGATGATTACCTAAAATAATATCAGCACCATTTTGAAAAAGAAAATCAGCCAAATCTTTTTGTTCATCATTTGCAGTAGTTCGATACTCAGTTCCCCAATGCATACAAGCAACAATCATTTGAGCACCTTCAGACTTTGCCTTATCCAACTGAGATTTTATAAACTCCTTATCAATCAAATTAACACAAAACGGTTTATCACTAGGAAGAGGAATACCATTAGTACCATAAGTATAATTAACAAAAGCAATTTTTGTACCTCTTACATACTGATACAAAATCTTTTCACTATCCTCCTTAGTCTTATAAGTACCAAGATGAGCTAAATGATATCCATCCAAAACATCAATAGTTTTAGACAAACCAGAAAATCCCATATCTAAACAATGATTACCCGCAGTAGAAAGAATATCAACACCAATTCTGCGTAAGCAATAAGCCAAATTATCAGGAGAATTAAATCTTGGATAATTACTATATCCAACCTCACTACCAGCAAAACTTGTCTCCAAACTTCCAATAGTAATATCAGGTGATTGAGTATATTTTACAATATCATTAAAAACATAAGAAAAATCATATTCACCAGTGGACTTGTTATATGCATCCATATATTGTGTATTATGACACATAACATCACCAATAGCACATAAAGTAAAAGAACGAGAACCATCAAAAGTAGTAGAAGTATCTTCTGTATTTCCATCATTCAAAAGCTCAGGGGTAGTAAAATCAGACATTACATTTTCAGAAGAAGTCTCATTTTTGGTAGAATTATCCAAATTAACAACTTTTTCCATATCATAATCAATAGCATTCTTAGAAGCAGAAATAATTAAAACTTTAGTAACGGAAAATGAAATCAAAAATATTAAAAACAAAATCAATAAAATACAAATAACTTTTTTAGTATCAACCTGCAAAATTTTTTGTAAAGTCGAAGCCTTTCTATTTCGTTTAGCCCTAATATTTCTCGACATACTATCACCTCATTTTCAATTTTTCAATACAAAAGTATCATAAAAAACAAAAAAAAGCAATTAAAATGAATAAAAAATAAAAAAAGGCATATCATATAAAAAAGAAAATAAACAAAAAAGAAAGGGGTAAAAAAATGAAAGTAATAGATAAAATTGCCTTAGCATTAGTTATAATAGGTGCAATAAATTGGGGACTAATAGGAATATTTAACTTCAACTTAGTAGCAGCAATATTTGGAGATATGACAGTATTATCAAGAATAATATACGGATTAGTAGGAATTTCAGGACTTTGGGGAATAAAATTATTATTTGAAGACTAATATAAAAGCAATATAGTAAATAAAGCTATATTGCTTATTTTTTAAACTCTAACACTTGAAAAAAGTAATCAAATAATATATAATAGGCAAGTACAAAACAAAAAGGAGGAAAACCTATGTTAACCACAAATGGTGTAACCGTAAGATTTGGGAAAAGAGTTTTATTCGAAGACGTAAATATAAAATTCACAAAAGGAAACTGCTATGGAATTATCGGAGCAAATGGAGCAGGAAAATCAACATTTTTAAAAGTATTATCAGGAGAACTTGAACCAAGCAAAGGAGATGTCAGTTTAGAAAAAGGAGCAAGACTATCTATTTTAAAACAAGACCACTTTGCATATGAAGAATATACAGTAATAGATACAGTAATTATGGGAAATAAAGAACTATATGACATAATGAAAGAAAAAGATGCAATATATAATAAGCCAGATTTTTCAGAAGAAGATGGAATGAAAGCTGCCAAATTAGAGGAAAGATTTGCAGAATTAGACGGATGGAATGCAGAATCAGATGCAGCAATGATATTAAATGACTTAGGAATAGATCCAGAAGACCACTATAAATATATGAAAGAAATAGAGCCACGCCAAAAAGTAAAAATTTTATTAGCACAAAGTCTATTTGGAAATCCAGATGTATTATTATTAGATGAGCCAACAAATGATTTAGACTTAAAAAGCATAAACTGGTTACAAGAATTTTTAATAAATTATGAAAATACAGTTATTGTAGTATCACATGATAGATATTTCTTAAACAAAGTATGCACATATATAGCAGATGTAGACTTCGGAAAAATCACTTTATATCCAGGAAACTATGACTTTTGGTATGAATCAAGTCAATTAGCATTAAAACAAGCAAGAGAACAAAATAAGAAAAAAGAAGAAAAAATCAAAGAATTGCAAGACTTTATAGCAAGATTTAGTGCAAATGCGTCAAAATCAAAACAAGCAACATCTAGGAAAAAAACACTAGAAAAAATTCAATTAGAAGAAATCAAACCATCAAACAGAAAATATCCATATATTGACTTCAAACCAGAAAGAGAACCAGGAAAAGAAATAATGC
Organism: uncultured Clostridia bacterium; assembly: GCA_947627605.1. Lineage (GTDB taxonomy): Bacteria > Bacillota > Clostridia > TANB77 > CAG-508 > CAG-269. Next base: position 19,446 of record CANQWU010000006.1, on the reverse strand, counting down.
AAGTTAAAAATATATCAAAAACAGTAGATGGAGTAAAACTATTAGACAATGTATCATTTACATTTAAACAAGATAATAAAATAGCAATATTAGCAGACAATGAAAATGCAAAAACAATACTATTTCAAATAATAGCAGGAGAAATAGAGCCAGACACAGGAGAAATAATTTGGGGAACAACAATTACCAACAACTATTTTCCAAAAGACAACAATTACTTATTTGAAACAGACGAAAATATCACAGAGTGGTTACGCAAATACTCAAAAGACCCAGATGAAACATATGTAAGAAGCTTCTTAGGAAGAATGTTATTCTCAGGAGACGAAGCATTAAAAAATGTAAAAGTTTTATCAGGAGGAGAAAAAGTAAGATGTGTATTATCAAAAATGATGTTGTCAGGAGCAAACTTTTTAATATTTGACGAGCCAACAAATCATTTAGATATGGAAAGTATTACAGCATTAAATAATGGAATGCAAAGCTTTAAAGGAAATATGATTTTTACATCACATGACCACCAGCTAATGCAAACAGTAGCAAACAGAATAATAGACATCAAAGAAAATGGACAAGTAATAGATAAAGAAGTAACTTACAATGAATATTTAGGAATAGAATAAAAGAAAGAGAGAAAAAATATGGACAAAATCAATAAAATAATTGCAGAAGAATTACAAATTAAAGAAGGACAAGTAGAAGCGGCAGTAAAACTAATAGATGAAGGAAACACAATCCCATTTATAGCAAGATACAGAAAAGAAGTAACAGGAGGATTAAGTGACGAAACACTTAGGGACTTAGGAGAAAGACTTTCATACCTAAGGAACTTAGAACAAAGAAAAGCAGAAGTCATAAAATCAATAGAAGAGCAGGGAAAACTAACAGACGAAATCCTACAAGCAGTTGCTATATGTAAAACACTTGCAGAAGTAGAAGACGTATATAGGCCATATAAACAAAAGAAAAAAACAAGAGCAACAGTAGCAAAAGCTAAAGGATTAGAGCCATTAGCAGCTATTATCATAAAACAAGAAGAAACGACACCAATAGAAGAAATAGCAAAACAATACATAAACATTGATAAATTAGATGAAAAAGAAAAACAAGACAAAGATAAAGTAGTAAACTCAGCAGAAGAAGCAATGCAAGGAGCATTAGACATTATAGCAGAGGACATATCAGATAACAGTAAATATAGAAAAGAAATAAAAAGACAATGTTATCGTGAAGCAGGAATAGACACAAAAGCAACAGATGAAGAAAAAAAATCAAACTATGAAATGTACTATGATAAGCAAGAGCCAATAAAATATATTCCAAGCCATAGAATATTAGCAATAAATAGAGGAGAAAAAGAAGGATATCTAAAAGTAAAAATACAAAAACCAGAAGAAAAAATAATAAACTATATAGAAAGAGACATAATAAAAGGTGAAACACAATTTACAAATATGTTAAAAGAAACAATATTAGACAGTTTTAAAAGATTAATAGAGCCATCAATAGAAAGAGAAATACGTTCAGACTTAACGGAAAAAGCCGAAGAAAAAGCAATCAAGGTATTCGGACAAAATGCAAAACAATTGCTATTAGGAGCACCGATAAAAGGAAAAACAGTCATGGGATTTGACCCAGCATATAGAACAGGATGCAAAATAGCAGTAATAGACGAAACAGGAAAAGTCTTAGATTATACAACAGTATATCCAACAGAACCACAAAATGACATAGAAGGAGCAAAAAAAGAATTACTAAAATTGATTGAAAAAGATAAAATAGATATGATAGCAATAGGAAATGGAACAGCATCAAGAGAATCAGAAATGTTTGTTGCAGATATGATAAAAGAAGCAAAACGAGACATACATTATGCAATTGTTAGTGAAGCTGGAGCCTCAGTATATTCTGCATCAAAATTAGCAACAGAAGAATATCCAGACATAAATGTATCAATAAGAGGAGCAATATCAATAGCAAGAAGATTACAAGATCCACTAGCAGAACTCGTAAAAATAGACCCAAAAGCTATTGGAGTGGGTCAATATCAACACGATGTAAATCAAAAAAGATTAGCAGAAAGCTTAACAGGTGTAGTAGAAGATAGTGTTAATAAAGTAGGAGTAGATGTAAATACAGCAACACCATCACTATTATCATATGTATCAGGAATAAATAGTACAATAGCAAAAAATATAGTAAAATATAGAGATGAAAATGGAAAATTAAAAAACAGAAAAGAACTATTAAAAGTACCTAAACTAGGGAAAGTAGCATTTGAACAATGTGCAGGATTTTTAAGAATATTAGATGGAGATAATCCATTAGAAATAACAGCAGTACACCCAGAAAGTTATGAAGCAACAGAAAAATTACTACAAAAAATAGGTTTTAAAAAACAAGACATAAAAGACAAAGACAAATTAGATGAAATTAAACAAAAATTAAAAACAATAGATATCGCACAAACTGCAAAAGAATTAGAAATAGGTGAAATGACATTAACAGATATAATATCAGAACTATCAAAACCAGGAAGAGACCCAAGAGAAGATATGCCAAAACCAATATTGCGTTCAGATGTCTTAAAAATAGAAGACTTAAAAGAAGGTATGATAGTAACAGGAACAGTAAGAAATGTAATAGACTTTGGAGCATTTGTAGATATAGGAGTAAAACATGATGGATTAGTACATATATCAGAAATGAGTGATAAATACATAAAAAATCCATCAGAAGTAGTATCAGTTGGTGATATTATCAAAGTTAAAGTAATAAAAATAGACTTAGAAAGACAAAAAGTTGGACTATCAATGAAAATTTAATTAAATAAAAAATATTACTGAAAAACAGTAATATTTTTTTTATTTATGTTTATTCATAATTTCTTGAATAGAAGAAAAATCATTTTCTAAAATATCTAAAAATAGATTTACTATATTTGGGTCAAATTGTGTACCAGAGCAACGCTTTAATTCACTAATTACAGTTTCCATAGGAAGAGAATCACGATAAGAACGTCGAGAAGTCATTGCATCAAAACTATCTGCAACTGAAGTAATTCTAGCAAGATATGGAATATCATTACCTTTCAAACGACTAGGATATCCAGAACCGTCGAATTTTTCATGATGATGTTCAACTATTGGCAAAATATCCTGAAAGATAGAAGCATTTGAAAGAATATGAACACCAATATTAGGATGTTGCTTAATTTGAGAATATTCATCATCAGTTAAAGTAGAACTCTTTTGCAAAATACTATCAGGAACACCAATTTTTCCAATATCATGGAATAAACCTCCAAGATGTAAAGTTTTTAAATCTTCCTCAGAAAGCCCTAACTTTTTTCCAATTAGTACAGAATATTCAGCAACTCTATCAGAATGACCACGAGTATAAATATCTTTAGCTTCAACTGTATAACGAAGAGTTTCAATACTTTCCAAATAAGCTTGCTCTAATTTTTCATAAGTATCACTTAATTGATTATTTATATTTTTAATTTCATTCATTTGTTTAATAGACTTTATACCAGACTCAATAAGCAATAATAATTGGTCAAACTTATCACTTTTTTCACAATAACCTTGTATATCTAATTTTTTAATTGTTTCCAAAGGTGGAGCCAAATCCTTATGACCAGTTAAAAGTAAAATATATAAATCCTTATTAAATTTACGAATTTCTTCAACTACTTGGTCACCATGGAAAGGAGTCATAATAAAATCTAAAATCATTAAATCAAAATGTTCATTTTTAACTTTTTCTATTGCCTCTATTGGGTCAGTAACACCCACAAATTGATATCCAGTCCTCTTTAAAAAAATAGATAAAGAATCAACAATACCAATTTCGTCATCAACAGCAATAATTTTATATGTATTATTTTCAGAACTTTCAACATTCTGTAAGCCTTTTCTCATATAAACAACTCCTTTTCAAAAATATTATATTAGTAAAAAAGAATAAATGCAAGTATTTTCCACAAATTTATACAATAAAGTGCAAAAAAGTCCACTTAAAATTTATAAGTGGACTAAACCTTATTTAGATATTGGTAATAAAATATTAAAAGTAGTACCCTTACCTTTTTTAGTCTCAAAGGTAATATCTCCGCCAAAATGTCCCCTTATAGTAGAATAAGACATATATAAGCCAAGACCAGTACCATTTTTACCTTTTGTTGTAATCATCTCCGTAAATAATTTATCTTTTACCTTATCAGGTAAACCAGGTCCATAATCCTTAATAGAAATAACCAAATGATTAATATCATCTTGATAAATAATCAAATCAATATTTTGATTTGGTTTTCCATCATATGCTTGAATAGAATTAGATATCATATTATTGATAACCTGCACCAAACTATTTATATCACCCTTTAACTTCGTGTATTCAGGAACTTGCAGAGAAATATTCAAATAAACGAGAGCATTTTTCAATTCATGCTTCATCAAAATATCAATACGTTTTACAAGTTCTTCGACATCAAAATCAACATCATCAGTCTCAGACATAACAACAGCTTGCCCTTTAACTGCTGAAATAACATCAGACATATATTCAGAATATTCTTTAATTTTATCAACCCAAACAGACATATCATGGGCAATTTCATGATGGTCTTGAGAATTAACTTCAGGGTCATCAATAGAAGAATCATATTCTTTAATTAAATCAGTCAAACCTTCTGCGGCTCCAGAAATCGACATAATAGGTGTTTTTAAGTTATGAGCAATACCACCAACTAATTGACCAAGAGAAGCCAAACGTTCTCTTTCCATCAATATTTGTTGATTATCATGTATTTGAGATATATTTTTTTCAGTCAAATCTTGAATTTTATTAAAAGCAACAGTCAATTCACCTAATTCATCATTAGATATTACAGGGATCTTCTTAAACTCCTCATTGTTTTTCGTATTTATATCATTAAGACCATTTACTATAATTTTAATCTGACTTGAAAGAGAAGACGAATAATACCAAACTAAGAAAGATATTATACCAAATAGCACAACAAATGTAGTAATAATATAAACCAATGCATCTTCGCCAGATATAGGGAAACGAACACCTATAATATAATCTTCTCCATTATTAGAAATATGTTTAATGTATCCTTGAGTATTTACAGCATAATGCTCATAAACTCTACCTCCGTATTGGTCTGATAACTCATACATATATTTTTTGAAAAAATCGGTTAAAGGCACACCATCTGAAGTTATTATATTCTTATCAGAGTCAATAATAAAATAAGAGTGAGTACTATCAATATATTCCAAACGACTTAACTTATCCATTAATTCATCATCTGTATAATATGTGTTATCTTCAAAGTTATAATTTAACTCATTTTTATAATACTCGTAAAAATCATTTCCTCTTACATTAACTAAACGACAATATGAAACAATAACTGTAAAAAATAAACCTGCAACTAGTAGTGGCAATAACAATAAAATCATATCATTTGACAATTTAGAGTGCTTTTTAATAGGTAAACGATTTTCCTTAAAAGTTGATATAAGAATAGGCTTAAACAAATTTTTAGAAAATACATAAGAGATAGTTGCATTAAATGTCAAAATAGAAACCCATAAAATAGCAACTGTTATACCAGATGACTCTAATTCGTGCTTTACAATAGGCATTCCAAGCCCAATAGTAATAGCAATAAAAGGTATAATAATTTGTAACAAATAAAATTTTGTAGGAGCAACTAACAATGTTTTTCTTATTTCCTCTACGGAATATTTAGAACCATGAGTACCTTTTCGTTCCCAATTTGCAATTTTCTTAAACAAGAAAAAGCGCTGATAAATAACAAATAATGAAACCACCACAATATATAAAGAAACAAATTGAGCAGTATAAGAAAGCCCTCCATATTCAATTTGAAACTGTGTGTCAACTGTACCTGGTGGATAATTTAAAATTCTATGCATAAGTGGATATAACACCCATGCACAAATAGATAAAGTTATAACATAAGACAAAATAACTTTTTGATAGGCATATAAATGAAAGCCTTTTTTTGATTCTTTTTGCATTATTAAAAATCCTCCTATTAAATAAACTTAATATTTTTACAATATTCTATAATTTTTGTAAGATATTTTAAATCTATTTTATGATAATGAAAATCAATGTTATCTAAATATTTTAAAGTAATATTACATTGAGTTTTTACATTTAAATTAGAAGTATTAGTATATAAATTAAAATTATTTATTATCAAAGAATTAGAATCTAAATTCAATTTAGAAATTCTTCTATAAAAATCAGAATCTTTCAAAATTCTAATTTGATAATTTAAAAGTTCCAGTTTTTCAACTAAAGTTTTTATAGTAAATTTTTGAGGGTTCATTATATGAAAAATCTTATTCTGATTGCTATAATTATAAATCATACTAATAATAGCTAATGCAACATCATCAACCGGTGATAAATCGAACTCCTGAAAAATACCACTTTCGTAGAAAATCTTATTTGTTAATATAAAATGTAATTTATTATAAAATGCATTACTATCAATATTATATTGGAAAAATCCATCACTATATCTACCAGTTAAATTACCAATTCTAAAAATATTTGCTTTTAACAAACCTTGTTTCATATTTTGAATTAAATAATCTTCTGCTAGAAGCTTACTCTTGATATAATAATTTTCTTGATAATTTTGACCAATAAAAAAGCTCTCTTCAGTAAAATCAATCATATCAGAGGTATATGATAATGGCATAAAATCACAAGATACACTTGTAGTAGAAATATGATTTAAGCAAATATTATATTTTATACAAAAATTAGCAATATTTTTTGTACCATCCAAATTAACTTTTTTAAATTCATCATATTTTCCAATATGCTTAACTATAGCAGCACAATGTATTAAAGTATCAATAGTATTTCCAAGTTTTTCTAATAATTCATTAGATAAACCTAAATTTTTATATCTAATATCCCCAATAATTATTTCAATTCTATTAAACAAAAAGTCATCTGTATATTTATCCTTAAAATAAAATTTAAAAATATTAGAAATTCTATCTTTTGCATTTTTAATATTAGAAGCTCGTACAAGGCAAAATATTTTTGCATTTGTATTTAGTAAAATTTCAAGAATATGAACTCCCAAAAAACCGGTACATCCTGTTAATAAAACATTTTTAAAATGGCGTTTTTTAACTTTTAATTTATTTAAATCATGTTTTAAAAATAAATTATTATCATTAGCTAATGTTGTATCACCATCAACAGGAATTTGCTCTAAAGCAAAGCATAAATCTTTAACATTAGAATAATCATAAAAATATCTTGTTGGTATAGATATACCTAAATTATCTAATTGAGCTTGGACTTTAATTATAGTTAAAGAATCTATACCAAGATTATTGAAATCCTCATCAATACTAATCTTTTTTATATATAAACATTTTTCTAAGGCACGACAAATATTTTTTTGCAAATCATTTTCAGGCTTTACATATTGTGCACTCTTGTAAATACTAAGCGGTGATGGTAATTTTTCCTTATCAATTTTTCCGTTTATTGTAAGAGGTAATTCAAAAAGAGGTATAAAATGCGAAGGAATCATATAGTTTGGCAATTTATCTGCCAAAAATAGTTTTAATTCATAATTTTGAATAGTAAAATCAGAGGTATAATATGCGCATAATAGGTCTCTACCATTGTAATTATAATTGATTACTGTAGAAGTTCTAATAAAAGGATGTGAACTTAAAACAGTTTCTATTTCGCTAAGTTCAATTCTATATCCTCTAATTTTAACTTGAGAATCATTTCTACCATAAAATAATAATTCTCCTTGATTCGTCCAACTTACTATATCCCCAGATTTATACATAATAGACTTGGGATTGAAAATATCTGGCAAAAAACTCTTTTCAGTCAAATCAGGTTGATTATAATATCCCTTTGAAACCCCATCACCACAAATATAAAGTTCTCCTTTTATTCCAGGTGGACAAAGTTTTAAATTTTGGTCTAAAACATAAAATCTAACATTAGCCAAAGGCTTTCCAATTGTAATAAATTTTTGATTTCTTTCTAATTTTTTACAACAACAACCAATAGTCGTTTCCGTAGGTCCATACATATTATATAAATTAGCAGAAAAGAGTCTTTGAATATCCGTTATAAAAGACAAACTAAATGATTCACCACCAATTCCAATATCAGTAAGAGAAGAAAAATTGTGGCTTTTATTTATAGATGACATTAAAGACTGAATTTTGCTAGGAGTACCATATAAAATATTTACCTTATAATTTGTAATCAAATCATTTAATTTTGAAAAATCGTTTTGTTCTTCACCGTGTAGACAATACCAAAGTCAAGCCATTTAATAATGTAACCCAAAGCTCATAACCAAAAACATCAAAAGATATAGACGCCATAGACAAAACTGTTTTTTCACTAGAATAATCAATTACTTGAGAAATACCAACTAAATAATTATGAAAATTTTTATGTGTTACTGTAACTGCTTTTGGTATTCCAGTAGTTCCAGAGGTATATAACAAATACATTGGACTATTTGAAGATATATCCGGTTTTTGATATTGACTTCTAATAATAAGCTTAGTATCTAAATTCCAATAAATTTGATTTTCTATTTTCAAATCCAAGTCAGAAATAACATATTTAGAATCTGAACTTTGAATCATATATTCTTGTCTGTCACTTGGATGTAAAGGATCTATTAAAACATAAGAACATCCACACTTTAGAACAGATAATATCGCAACAATTAAATCAATAGAACGATTAAGAACTATAGAAATATTGTGACCAGATTTTAAACGATATTTTTTTTGCAAATAAATAGCAAATTTAGTAGATAAATCATCTAATTCTTTAAAACTAACCTTTTTATTATCGCAAATAATTGCAGTTTTATCAGGATGTAAAGAAACCTGCTTTTCCCATAAATCTAGAATAGTTTTTTTACTAGAATAAGGACGAGAAGTATTATTAAATTCATTTAAAATCATATATTTTTCTTCTTCTGTAGCAAGCTCAATATTTTTTATTAAAATATTTGGATTATCAATTACCTGTTCACAAATATATAATATACGATGATGCATATCTTTAATTTGAGAAGAATCAAAAATTTTATTTTGATAATCATAAATAAAAGAAAAACAAGAAGTATTATCTAGATCATATATATGAAATAATAAAGGAATAGCAGAATAACCACTAAAAAACCATTTACAATCATAATTAACAGTATTTTCATTGTGATTAGTTCTTGCATTTTGATATGAAACAGCTATATTATAAATATTATCCTTTAATTGAAATTTATCTTTTACGTGGGCAATCAAGTCTTGAAATGGATATCTTTGATGTCTCAAATAAGAAAACTGAGACTTACTTAAACTAGTAATTGCATCACAAAAAGAAGTAGAATCATCAATATCTAACTTATACAATATATTGTTAACAAAAAGACCAAAAGTATTTTTTTCTTTTTGTCCAGACCTATTTAAAATAGGGGTTGAAATTACAATATGGTTAGATTGCTTTATTCTACTTTCATAAATAGCCATAATAAACAACATAAAAGTAAAAGGTGATACTTTTAATTTCTTACAAAAATCAGTTATTTTCAAGGTCATTTTTTTAGAAAGCTTAAATTCAGCTCTGCTTGCTGTATAATCTAGTTGAGAAATAGTATTATAAGACTCATAATCTTCAAAAATGTTTTCTTCAAATACATTATCCCAAAAATCTTGGTCAAGCTTAAACTTAGGGCTATCTAAATAAGCTAGATCTTGTTCAACAAAGTCTGAATAAGGAAATTTATTATTAAAATCTATAGATAAGTTTTCCTTTTTTATAAGATTAGAATAAATGGAGATTACTGAGCTAACTAACATTCCCATAGTCCATGCATCTGAAATAATATGATGAACACATATAAAAAAGCCACCAGTTAAATCTTCTTCATTTTCAAATGTTGCAAAATAATAAAGAGGTGAATCATAAAGAGGAAAACATGTTTTAGAAATATTATCATAAATTTCATCTCTATTTTCAGAATTTATATTAAAATGTTTTATATAAAAATTTTCATATTCTTTTTCATATTGCTTTATAGAATTTTGCTCTACACAAAATTGATAGCGAATATTATCCGTACTTTTTACAAAAAGATGTATAGCTTTTTTCAATAATGAAAAATCAACTTTATCATGAATTGTAACAATACCTGAAATAGTATTCATACTAGTATTAGGATAAAATTGTTCCATATTCATAATTGATTGTTGCGGACAAGTTAAATCAAAAAGTTTTTTGCCCATTTTATATCACCTTTTTTCCTCTATAGTTAACATCATTATATAAATATATATAAAAAAAAGCAATAAAAATGTTGAAAAAAAATATATGATAGGATAAAATGTGCTTAGATGAATTTATTCCGAAAGGAAGGATGTTAAATGGAAAACTTCAGACAACTAATAGACATTGCAGAAAGAGGAGATGATAATCATATTGTATATAAATTTAAAAAAGACGTTACCAGTGAAAATCCAGAATATGTAGAAATAAAATACAAAGACTTTAAAAAAGATATAAAATCAATGGCAACTGCATTACTCTATTTAAAGCTAGAAAAACAAAAAATTATTCTTATAGGAAATAATAGATATGAATGGTGTGTAAGCTATTTAGCAATTACAACAGGAAATATGTGTGTTGTCCCTATAGATAGAGCTTTACCAGAAAAAGAATTAGAAACATTAGTAAAAAGAAGCAAAGCAACAGCTATAATTTATGAAGATAAGCATAAAAAATTTGTAGAAAATATATTAAATCAAAAAGATAGTAGCATAAAAACAGCAATCAACATGGATAATGAAGAATTCAAACAACTAATACAGGTAGGACAAGATTTAATTGAAATGGGGGATAATTACTATAATGAAATAGAAATTGACAGTAAAAAGATGTCAATAATGTTATTTACATCTGGAACAACAAGTGAACCAAAAGCAGTTATGTTATCACAATATAATATATGTTCTAATATTTTAGCAATAGGAAGATATGTTAAACTGTATCCAAAAGATGTTCTATTATCTTTTTTACCTATACATCATACTTTCGAATGTACGATAACCTTTTTATTTGGACTTTACTGGGGGGCAACGGTAGCATTTTGTGATGGATTAAGATATATACAAAAAAATCTACAAGAATATAAAATATCAGTATTTGTTGCAGTACCTCTTATTTTGGAAAATATGTATAAGAAAATTCAAAAAGCAATAGAAGACAAAGGAAAAACAAAACTTATAAACAAATTAGTAAAAATATCAAATACTTTACTAAAAGTAAAAATAGATTTAAGAAAAATTTTATTTAAAGAAATTTTAAAAAATTTTGGAGGAAACTTAAGAGTAGTACTATATGGAGCAGCACCTATGGATAAAAACACTATCATAGGATATAATGATTTAGGGATTGAACTAATACAAGGGTATGGATTAACAGAAACTTCACCAGTTATTTCAGCAGAAACAGATAAACAAAAAAGACCTGGGTCAGTAGGATTAGTATTAGATAATTTAGATGTAAAAATTGAAAATAAAAATGAAGAAGGAATTGGTGAAATTACAGTAAAAGGACCAAGTGTCATGATAGGCTATTATGAAAATGAAAAAGAAACCAAAAAAGTTTTAAAGGATGGATGGTTTAGTACAGGTGATTATGGATTTTTAGGTAAAGATAAATTTTTATATGTGACAGGAAGAAAAAAAGATATAATAGTATTACAAAATGGAAAAAATGTATATCCACAAGAAATAGAATTCTTAATAAATAAAATTCCATATGTAATAGAAAGTATTGTATATCAAAGAAAAGAAAGTAATACAGATACTATGTTATGTGCAAAAATTGTATATGATAAAGATGCGATAGAACAAAACTTAGGAAAAAAGACAGAACAAGAATATGAGGAAATAATTTGGAAGGAAGTAAAAAATATAAATCAAAATTTACCAATATATAAACATATTAAAAAAATTACTATTACTACAACACTATTAGCAAAAACAACTACTCAAAAAGTAAAAAGATATGAAGAAATAAAACAATAGGGATAGCAAATATTGCTGTCCTTTTTAAATATTCTAAATATCTTTAATTATAAAAGATTAAAACGTAAAAAAAGGGAAATACTAAATATGAGGTGTTTCAATGAAGAGTAGAAGAAGAAAAAGAACGGATCCAAAAAAGAAAATAATTGTGATAACAATAATTTTATTATTATTTTGGGTAGGTGCATTTTATATCTATACTACATACAAAAATATTCAGATAGAACCTATAAAATATGAAACAACAAAGTTATCTTCCACACAAAATGAACAAACTGTGGAAAATGAAGAAGAAAATAGTAAAACAATAGCGGATATGATAGAAGCAACAACCAAAAATATTGTAGGAATTTCAAAACTAAAAAATGCTGGAAACTCAATTTTATCGACAAGTAACGAAGCAGAACTAGGACTAGGTACAGGAGTAATAGTAACAGAAAATGGATATATTTTAAGCAATGAACATGTAACAGGAAGTAAATATAGTAAATGCTATATTACACTAGAAAACGGACAAAATTATGAAGGAACAGTAACTTGGAGTGATACAGATTTAGATTTATCACTTACAAAGATTGAAGCGAAAAATTTAAGCTATGCAACATTAGGAGATTCTAGTAAAATAAGGGTGGGAGAAACAGTATACGCAATAGGCAATCCAATAGGATTTGAATTTAGAAGGACAGTAACATCAGGAATAATAAGTGCAAAAAACAGAAGTATAAAAATAGAAGAGGAAAATAATAAATCATATATGTCAGATTTAATTCAAACAGATGCAACAATAAATCCTGGTAATAGTGGTGGTCCACTCATTACACCCAATGGTGAAGTAATAGGAATTAACACTGTAAAAATTACAACTGCGGAAGGAATAGGATTTGCAGTGCCAATAAATGTTGTAAAAAGTATAATTCAAAAATATCAAAAAGGAGAAAATTTTGAGCAAGCAAATATTGGAATATATGCATATGATAAACAAGTTATCCCATATTTAGATAGCAATATTTCTTTTGAAAAAGGAATATATGTAGCACAAATCACACCAAAGGGACCATCAGATAATACGGAATTAAAAGAAAAAGATATTATTTTATCAATAGATGGAAAAGAAATAAATACAATGAATGATTTAAGAGAATATATATATACAAAAAAGCCAGGAGAAAAAGTAACCTTAAAAATCGTGAGAGGAAAAATAAATAGACAAATCGATATAACCCTAGGGAGAAAATAAGTAAGGCAAAATGCCTTACTTATTTTTTAAGTATATCTATTTGTTTAATATTTTGTTTATTTTTCTATTAAAATAACTATAAAAATGATAAATAAATATATTTATGAAAAAGGACTGAAGTAAAAAACATAATTTTAATGTAAATAATATAACAACTTAATTAACTAATTTTGCTATTGTCATTTATTATTTTTTCTAAATCAAATTTTAATTGTATTAAATCTTTTGTTATAATATCCCATATAAAATTTAACTTTATTCCCTCGTAGTCATGAACAATTTTATTTCTTAAATTTTTTATAATAATCCATTCTATATTAGGATATTTATTCATAGTATCTTTACTTATATTTTTAACTAATTCTCCTATTTGACTAATAGCAAAAATTGTAGCATCTACTTTTTCTTCATTATCTGAGAAAGATTTAAAATCGAGACCATTTGAATATCTCAATGCTTTGTCTAGGTATTCTAACATTTTTTTAATGACATATATTCCTTATTTTTCATATACAACAACTCCTGTTTCTTTAATTTCCCTATCAATGAATGAATTTTCTATTATCTCATATTTCTCAAAACCATCTACTTGTTTTTGCAATTTATCTTCTATTTGACAAATTAGCTTTAATAGAGCAAAACCCTTCAATTGCGAATTTGTATCTATTATCAAATCAATATCACTTTTTTTTGTAGCCTTTTTTTTGGCATAAGACCCAAATAATATAACCTGATAAACAGGCTTATCTATTAAAATTTCATTTAATGCATGTTTAATTTCTTCTATTGTATATACCTTATCACTCATAGTATCACTCCTTACTATGATATTAGTATAGCATAAATGCTGGAAATTATCAATTCCAGAAATAAAAAAATAAAAGAAAAAGCGAATTTTCTATTCTTCCAAACTTTTTTCCATAAAATCAAATTTTCTTGAATAATCTTTTGTTTCCGAATTAGACATATATACAGTAGAGCGGTTTTTCTTTAAAAACTCAATGATTTGATATACATCAATCCAAATTTCATTAGGGCTATCAACTTGAGATTCATCAAAGATTAATTGCATACCAAAATGTAAATGAGGAACATTTATATTATTAACATTTTCTTTTATACTATAACCCGTCATTCCTAGATATCCGATTACATCTCCAGCCTTTACAACACTTCCTTGCTCCAAATTTTCAGCATATGGGTGATTTTTTCTTAAATGTGCATAATAGTAATAACGTTTTCCATCAAAACTTCTAATACCAATACGCCAACCACCATATTGATTCCAACCAAGATTTTCCACAATACCAGATTCTACTGCAATAATAGGGGTACCAATAGAACCCATTAAATCATTACCTAAATGAGTTCTTTTAAAACCATAAGATCTAGAATTACCAAAATCATCATAATGGCTAAAACTATAATTTTTAGCAATAGGTAAAAAAGCTTTAAGTCCATATTTTTTTTCAAAAGTTTTACTTCCATCCTCTTTAGCAACTTCTAATGAATATTCACCAAGAAATTCTCCCAAAACAGCAGAATAGCTTTCATAATAATAATTATAGAATTTCAAATCAGAAGATAAATTTTCCATTGTTTTACCATCTTTTAATTGTGAAACTAAAACATCCAAATTAGATTTTTTATAATTCTTGAAATTTCCACCATTTTTACAAGCTAAATATGCAAGAAGTTCTATCCAATTATATTTAATTTCATCTTCAGAATTGGATTGATGAGAAGTAATATCTAAATTAGAAGTATCTTGCAATGCTTTACAAGTCACATTAAAATCAACCCATTTAATAAAATCTTTTTTTTCAGACGAAGATTCGTGAGCAACAGAACTTGCTAAAAAATATGTGGCAACACAAATAAATGCGAAAACAAAAATACATAAAAAAAATAAAATTTTTTTAGAAATTTTAAAAGAGCGAATAAACACTAAAAATCCCCCTTCAAATACATATTGTGAAAAAATATAAATTATGATATAATTTCCATAGAAAATGACAAAACTAAAAAAAGTAAAAAAGGAGGTATAAAATGACATACAGATTTAAAACTCAAAATACATGCTCACAAGTTATAGAATTTAATATAGAAGGCAATGTAGTAACAAATGTAAGATTTTTAGGAGGAGGATGTCCAGGAAACTTACAAGCCTTACCAAGATTAGTTGAAGGAATGACAGTTGAAGAAATAGAAGAAAAGATAGGTGGAATAGACTGTGGTGGAAGAGGAACATCTTGTGCAGACCAATTAGCAAGAGCTGTAAGAGAAGCTTATGAGCAATCAAAAAAATTAGTTGAAAAAGATATATGAAATTTGACAGAATAAAAAGAAAAGAGAAAAAATAGGAAAGCCTAGATTTTTATCTAGGCTTTTAACATTTAAATTTATTTAATATCTTTATATTTTTTTGTTAGAATTCCAAAAATAACTATAGAAGCAATACTTAACAATATAACAATATAAACGATATTTTTAATTCCTGCTTTAGGTAAAACAGATACAACTTGTTTACTAGCACCAGCAGAAGGTGTCTGTTGAGCTTGAACTTTAGGTGGTTGTTCATCTTCTTTCTTGTTATCACCTTTTGGTTCAGTAGGTTCAGTAGGTTCAGCAGGAACATTAATTGTCAAAGAAATTGTATCTAAAGGAGCATTACCTGAATTTTCTTCAACATTAATATAAACAGATTTTTTAATATCAGGATTTAAAATAATATATCCACTTGCTGTTCCAACTTTAGTTCCAGTAATCTCAACACATTTATCATTTATTTCTTGATAGTCATAACCAGAACCAAATAACTGATATCCATTAAATGTACCATTAGTTTGAATTTTGCATTTTTGACCAACTTTTAAATCAACGACCAAATCTGCATTTTCCTTTGTAATATCAGTGTTTTGACCAGATTGCTTACTTAAACCTTCTAATTTTGAAAAGTCAGCATCAAGATTTACTTCAACTGTAGAAACAATATCACAAGAATTTTCTTGTTCATTTTCCTTCTTCATAGATAATTTAAAAGTATTATATTTAGACGTATCATCCAAAACTACTTGATTTGAATTCTTGTATATAGTATTTACAAAGTCCATTACTCTTTCACTAAATTCAGAAACATATATAACCTTTGGATCAGCAACGCTTGGCTTTTGGAAACCATCAACAGTATCATCAACAATAGTATAAGCATTACCTGAAGATACACTACTTAAAGCATATTGAAAATACATAGGTAAAAGATATGCAACCAAATCATCAAGAGAAGCACCTTGTATATTTGCAGTTGCAATATAACCAATAATAGGCAAAATCAAACAATCAGTTTGCTCTTCAAATTCTTCATATGTCATACCTTTTTTTACAGATGCTTTAAATGAAAATTTTGGTTTTCCACTTAAATCATAGGTTACTGAATATTTTTTACTTCCGGCAGTTATATTTATAACATCATCAGATACTTCAATTTGATAATTTTTTTCATTTGCATCTGAGGATGCAAATTTTTGTAAAGTTGAAGTAAGATTTTCTTTTGTTACAGGTACAGAAGTAGCATAACAACTAAAAAAAGAAGAACAAATTAGTAAACTAATTAATAATAACAAAGTTACTTTCTTTATCATATTTACACCTTCCTTTATATAAAATAATCATTACAAATTTATATTAACACAATGAATTTTTTTATTCAACAATTTTTTTAAAAAATTTGTCATATTTTTTTACCAATTTAGTAAATAAATGCTTATAAAAAATTAAAAATGAACAAAAAAACACAAAAAAGACACAAAATCAAGTTATAAATAAAAATGAAATTTAGAAAAGGAGTAGGAAAATGTATATTTTAAAAAACAGTTTTATTTCAATTATTAGAAACAAAGGCAGAAACATCTTAATAGGAATAATAATTCTTGTTATAGCATGTAGTGCAACAGTAACATTAGCAATAAGAAACACAGCAAACACACTAGTAAAAAACTATAAAGAAGCAAATGAAATAATAGCAACAATTTCATTTGAAAGACAAAAGCTAGCTGGAGAGTTTCAAGGAGGAGAAGATGCTAAAAAAAGCAACATAGAAGCATTTAACAATATAGAAGCTCTAACACTAGAAAATATAAAAACATATGGAGAAAGCAATTACTTAAAAGATTACTACTACATATATAGTACATCTTTAAATAGTGATACACTTACAAAAGCAACAGATTCATATGAATATGAAGTAGAAGATAGACAAACAACTACAAGTTCAACAAGTACAACAACAGGTGGAAGCAACAATATGGGAAGGGGGCCAGGAGGAGAAAGACATACAATAACAAATAACAATACAACAACAGTAATTACAAAAAGCAAAGAAAAATTTGAAAGTCAAAAAAACATAACAGGAGACTTTGAATTAGATGGTTATTCATCATATGATGCTATGACAGAATTTGTGAATGGTACATATCAAATAACAGAAGGAGAAATGATAACAGACTTCACAAATCAAGAATGTGCTATTAGTTCAGAGTTAGCAACATTAAATGAAATATCAGTAGGAAGTACAATAACCCTAAAAAATCCTAATACAGAAAAAACATATGAATTTGTTGTAAAAGGAATCTATAAAGACAATTCAAAAATGGATGACACAATGAATATGTATTCCCCATCAGCCAATAAAATTATTACGGGAAGTAGTGTTATAGAAAAATTAGTAGCAGAAGATAGTACACTTGTAACAAATATAACACCATCATTTATTTTACAAAATGAAGAATCAATAGAAGGATTTTCAGAAGAACTAAAACAAAAAGGGCTTAGTGAATATTATACAGTAAACACAAACTTAGAAGAACTAAACCAAGCAACAAAATCAATAGAAAATGTAAAAACTTTTGCAACCACCTTTCTTATAATAACCTTAATAATTGCATCTATAGTATTATTTGTAATAAATATGATAAATATAAGAGAAAGAAAATATGAAATAGGAGTATTTAGAACAATAGGAGTTAGTAAATTAAAACTAACAATTCAATTTGTATTAGAATTACTAATAGTAGCAACAATAACACTATGTATAGGAGCGGTAGTAGGAACATTTTTAGCACAACCCGTAGGCAATAGCCTACTTGCAAATGAGATAGAAGCAAGTAAAGCATCAGAAGAAGAAATTTCAAATAACTTCGGAAGAGAAGGCAAAGGACCAATGGAAATGAACTTTAGGAGTGGCCAAGTGGAAGTCCAAAAAATAGATACAATTAATGCAGTCGTTGATGTAACAGTAATAGCGCAATTATTAGGAATAGGCATTTTATTAACAGTTATTAGTAGTTTAGCATCTATGATTAGTATTCAGAGATTTTCACCACTAACAATCTTGAAAGAGAGGTCTTAAAAAATGGGAATATTAAAATTAGAAAATGTAGGATATAGATACAAAGACGCACCAAAAGACAACTATGTATTTAAAAATATAAATTATGAATTTGAACAAGGAAAAATGTATGCTATAAAAGGTAAAAGTGGTAGTGGAAAAACAACTTTATTATCACTTATAACAGGACTAGAAAAATGTACAGAAGGAAATATAATATATGATGGAAAACCACTCAAAAAAATGAATTTAGATAAATATCGTAATACAGATATAGGTATAGTATTTCAAAGCTATAACTTATTACCAAGACTAACTGCAATAGAAAATATCATATTATCAATGGATGTAAGCCAAGTAAAAGTAAAGAACAAAAAACAAAAAGCCTTAGAGCTTATGAAAGAAGTAGGACTATCAGAAGAACAAAGTAAAAGAAAAATTCTAAAACTATCTGGAGGAGAACAACAAAGAATTGCAATAGCAAGAAGCCTATCATATAATCCGAAAATAATTATTGCAGATGAGCCAACAGGAAACTTAGACAAAGAAACAGAAGGTGAAATCTTAAAAATATTCAAACATTTAGCAAAATGTACTGAACCCAAAAAGTTGGACTTTTTGATTAAGTATAATTAAGCAACGTTTAGGGAATGAATTCTGTATTGAAC